>JANYFF010000449.1 GCA_025362825.1 Polaromonas sp.
GAGCTGCTGCCTCCGGTGCCTGCCACACCGCCTGCAGTGCTCGCCGCACCACCACCACCGCCGCCACAAGCAGCCAGCAACCCTGCCGCTGCAACACTCGCCAAACCCCCACCCGTCAAGCCATCAACATTGCTGCCGGACGCCCCCACCGCGCGTGGTACCTGGCCCTCTTGCCTCTGAATGGCTGCGGCGTCTGACTCAGCCCGATCTGTGACCACCATATTTTTCCTTCTCATAAATGGATTGACGAAGAGTGGTGTCAAGTTGGCGCGCAGCAATTCGCGGCTTATGCACACTGCCACGAACCTTGCAAACATCTTGACTGTCACCGACTGTCCCTCAGCGTCACTGACTGTTAGCTGACGAAAAGTTTGATGCATAGGGCCGTAGGACCATTGAGCCTAACACTGTCAGACAGAAAGAAAAGCCACCTCTTGACGTAACAGATGGCGTTTAAATGCGAGCTGTTTTAATTTGTAGATTTCGCGAGTAAAGCGACGTCTTTTCAATGCCTTATTTCCTGCATGTCAATCCGCAACTTTTTTGTCGTTTAGCCCTCTCAGGTTTGTTGCCACTCCTCATGTGGGTCGAAGGTTGTAACAATTACGTTTCGTCCAGCAACGACGTCGGTAACAATTCCACACCTGCTCCCGGCCCGCGCGTGGACACCCGCAACGCCCGCGCGCAAGCAGAATTTGAAACGGGAGATTCAGGACTTTTGTTGATGCTTGTGCCTGACGACAGCTTGCCCGGTAGTACAGAGCTCACAGCGTGGGCAGACGCAGCCTCGGAAGTTGGCGTACGCCTGCGAACCATCACAGACAAGCAATTTCTCGCACTGGGTGCCGGAGCTTTAAAACTTGCTGGGCTGATATTGCCCGATCAGTCGCATTCGATTGAAAACAATGAGCTGCTGCAGGCCATCGGGAGCTACGCCACGTCGGGTGGCAACGTCGTGCCGGTCTACGACTTTGGCGCCTTTGCACTGGACGGCAACCATAAACCAACCTACCCTATACCGAGATCCAGACTCAGCGATCTGGTCGGAGTCGATTACGTGATGTATGACGAGCTACGTGAAAAAGTACCAAAGTCGGCCCGGTGCTGGCCACGCGCAGCATCATGCGCGAGCTGCAGGTACCGCCCGGAAAATCAATTCCTTACAGGCTGAAAACGATACGGCAGCTGGCAGCAGCCCGAATGCTGCGAACACTTCGTTACCCCTTTCAGATACCACGGTACCCATTTCGCAGGTTGTAGCGCAGGGCGCAGTGGAAGCGGATATGGAAACGCTCAGCGGCTATTTATTGGGTAATCTGATGTACTCAAGTTTCGTCACGCGGGGGGCGTTCAAGGGGCAGGTGTTGGCCACCTCACCGCAGGCAGGTCTGGTTACGGGGCTAAGGACTGCGGGCAAAGGTCAGGTTTTATTTGTCAACCTGCCGCTGACTTACCTCAAGGTCATGCGCACCGATGGTTTGCCGATGCATGGTTTCCTGCATTACTTTGCCCATCAGGTTTTGGGGCTGGCTCAGCTTTATTACGCCAGTTTGTTGCTGACGGACACGCAGAAGGCAGCCATGGCGGATAGAACCATGGCTACTACGGTCTGCAGGCGAACGAGGGCAACCGGGGAAGATTTCTGCCATATTTAAAAAAAACGCTAACGCCATACGACAAGCCGTCAGCAGCCCGCTGCGACCTTACCCGGGATTTGAGTCGTCCGCACCGACAGACCTGGCACCGGTGCTGGTGCCTGTCGCACAGCAGATGAAGCTGCTGATTGATGGATGGTTTGGCCCGCCGCTGCGCGAATACTCACCACCTGTCGGCAACAATCCGACCTGGGCCATGGACTGGCTGGAGCAGCAAGGGATTGTTGCGGCTTATTTCGCAGGCCATACCGGCCTGGGCCCCACCCGGCAGTACCGCGATGGGCAGCTGCGTAATGCAAGCATGTGGGTGTTTCCTGTCGCACCTGCCGGTAAATACGCAACGTTTGAAGAGTTTCAGACGAACAAAATCCCGAAGCAGGACATCGTCGCCTGGCATCGGGAATCGATAGATTTCGTGATTGCGCAAAACACCACCCGCATGATTTACATGCACCCCAATGGCGCCAATGTTTGGGTCGATGTGTTGGTCGAATTGCTTGCCTATGCAAAAGCCAAGGGAAGTACCAGATTCAAGTGGTACACCATGACACGGCTCGCGGACTTCATGACGACCCGCAGGCTGGTGCAATGGACCGAACGGCGCGATGCCGCTGACGTTTCAAGCTTCAAAATCAGTCACCTGAGTTCTCTGCGGGAAATGGTCTGGCTGCTGCCCAAAAGCAGCTATCCCGATCGGCCGACGTCTGATAACGCAAGTGTCACGCTGACTGATCGCGGTACTGACTGGGAAGTGCGTGGGGGCAACACCCGCAAAGCCCGCTTCACTGCACGGTCACAGAACAAACCAGCCGCATCTTATGGCGGTTGAAGCCGGGTCATGACATGCGTCAAGGCAAAGCGGCTTGCAGAACATCCCGTGTTTTGCTGGCTTCGAGCCGGGCCGCCAGCGCAAAGTCGTCCCCCTGCGACGCATACAAAATAGCCCGCGATGAATTCACAATGATGGGCGCACCAGGCCGCCAGCCAGCCCGTACCGTGGCCACGGCGTCACCACCCTGCGCGCCAACGCCTGGAATGAGCAGCGGCACCGTCGGCGCAACCTGCCGTACACGTTCAATTTCTGCAGGATAAGTTGCACCCACCACCAGACCTAACTGGCCGTTAAGGTTCCATGGCCCCTGCGCCAGCCGGGCGACGTGCTCATACAGCAGCGGCTGGCCTTCAATGGATGCGAAGCGCTGGTTTTGCAGGTCGTCGCCGCCGGGGTTGGAGGTGCGGCACAGCAGGAAAGCGCCCTTGCCCGCGTGCTTGAGGTAGGGCGCAACCGAATCAAAACCCATGAAGGGCGACAGCGTGACTGCATCGGCGCCGTAGCGCTCGAAGGCCTCGATGGCGTATTGCTCGGCTGTAGAGCCGATGTCGCCGCGCTTGGCGTCGAGGATGATCGGCACTTCGGGCGCGGCGCGGCGCATGTGCTCCATCAGGCGCTCCAGCTGACCTTCGGCGCGGTGCGCTGCAAAGTAGGCGATCTGCGGCTTGAAAGCCACCACCAGGTCGGCCGTAGCGTCAACGATGGCCGCGCAAAAATCGTAAATCTTGTTGGCGTTGCCCTTGAGCTTGCCGGGAAAGCGGGTCGGTTCAGGATCAAGGCCAACGCACAGCATGGACTGGTTGCTGCGCTCCGCAGTGGCCAGCATTTCGAGAAAGGTCACAGGCATGTTCATCGCCCTATTGTAAGAAAGGGCTGGCCTGCGGCTACGTCAGGCAATGCTGAGGGCCAGGCACAGGTCATCCCAGGCCCGCGCCTTGTCGGCCTGGTTGCGCAGCAGGTAGGGTGCGTCGATGGTCACGATGGTCTGCACACCCTGCAGGCTGTGGACTTGGCCGCGCAGCTTGCCGAAAGGCTCGCTGGACTGCAGAAGTGCCTGCGCGGCCAGGCGACCCATCACCAGTACCACGTCGGGCCTGGCCTCTGCCAGCAGGCCGGGCAGCAGGTCGACCAGGTTGGCGTCCGAGCGGCCACCGGTCGCCACGCGCCTGACCAGCGGTGCCAGCATGACGCGGCCGGCGTGGTTCAGGCGGGCGGCGCGCAGCATGTTGTCGAGCAGCTTGCCGGCCTCGCCGTCAAGCGGGTTGTAGGGCTCTGCCCGCAAGGCGGCGGCCGGCGTTTCAGCCAGCACGAGCCAGCGCGGCCCGGTCTCTAGCGGTGCATCGGCATACAGCGCCAACAGCTCGCCTACAGTCCAGGTAGCCAGGCTGCTTTCAGCACGCGGCTCGGCCGTTGCGGCCTGCGGAGGCGGTGCTTTTGGGCTCAGAGGGCTTGTTTTAGGAAGAATAGTGCCCGTAGCCCCCGGGAACCGGTCATCTTCAGCTATTAAATTAATAGCAATTGGGTTTGCCGTTTGGGCGACTACGGAAATCACTTCTGCTGCCGCCGCCGCGGTGGCGGGCGCGGTCATTGGTTGCCAAACGCGTATGCCCATCTCGCGCAGCATGGCGCGCTGGCGTTTGTCGAGGTCCAGGCCCGTCATGCGGCCCTCACAGCGCAAAACTCATGACAACGGCATCTTCACGTTTGACCACGCCCAGCAGGCCGGTGCCAGCGGGGTAGTAGTTGCGGCGCAGGCCGACTTCGCGAAAGCCGTAGTTTTCATAGACGAGCTTGGCCCGCGCGTTGCTGACCCGCACTTCAAGCCACAGCCACTGCGCGCCCTGGCCGCGCGCCCAAATGGCCAATGCGTCGAGCATGACCCGGGCCCAGCCTTGGCGCTGGTGGGCGGGCACGACGGTAATGTTGAGCAGGTGCACTTCGTCCACGCCTTTCATGGCAACAAAATAGCCCAGCAGCGCGATGTCGGGCGGTATGCCGGCCGTCAGCAACTGGGCCTGGTAACCGGCCTTGAGCGAGTCGGCAAAGTTGCCTGGCGTCCAGGGGTGCGCATAGGCGCTTTCCTCGACCTGCACGACCTGGCTAAGCCAGGCGGCTGTCATGGGCTCAAACTGGGCTTCAAGGGCCTGGACGGGTTTCAGGACAGCGTTCATTTCAATTTAGTTTGACAGGGGCAGTGCGGCCTGCGCCTTGAGGGCCTTGGCCAGATCACGCTCCTGCGTCGTAAAGGCTACTTTATCGCGAACATACAGCGGCAGGGCCAGCGCCGCATCAACGCGGCCACCAGCGGCGGCCAGCGCGGGCGCCAGCCGCAGCATAGCGCTGGCAGTCGGCAGGGCCTCCAGCCGCGTGAATTGGGCAACATCGGCAGGCAGCCGCTCTTGATAAACCCCGAATACATTGCCAGCAAGCAGACCCGAGTCGGCGTCCAGCAGCAGATTTTCAGGCCGGACCAAGGTGCAGACGTCGAGTTGCCGGCAGGCGGTGCCGATAAATTCAAAGCGCTGGACATACATTTCGTCCATACGGGCGTCCAACATGGCCGTGACGTGCAGGACTTCGCCCGATGCGTCGAATTGGCGAAAGCGCGCTTCTTCGGCCAGCGCCATCAAGGTGTCTACCGGCAGCACCAGGATGCCGGCGCCGTGGTTGGCTCCAAAGGCCAGGCCCTGCGCCACGGCGCAGGCGGTGCGCAGGCCGGTGAACGAGCCCGGGCCGCGGCCAAAGGCAACCGCGTCCAGCTCGCCCAGACCCAGGCTTGATTCAGCCAGCAGGGCCAGGATGGCCGGAATCAGCGTGGCTGACGAGGCGGCGCCGCCCGGGCCGGTGTGCTGCCAGACGCGCTCGCCATCGGTCACGGCAATCGACATCACATCCGTACTGGTGTCAAAGGCCAGGAATTTCATTTTCAGGTATAAAAAGTGGCTGTGGCCCCTGTAAAACGGGCACCTTCAGCTATCAAAATAATAGTAGACGAATCTGCAACAGGGCGGTGGGCCGACGCTGCCCAAGCCCTGATTATCGGACCTTGGGAGAGATAATCGCCGCATGCCCTTGAATGCACCCTGCGCCTACTGCGTACCCCGCCCTCCTGCCCCCAGGCGGCGCCTTGTTGCCTTCGTTCTGGCAGGCATGGCAGGCCTGGCCGGTGCCCAGGCCCTGCCCGCCGAGGTCGAAACCCTACTGGCGCGCGCGAAGGTGCCGCGCGAGGCGCTGGGCGTCATGGTGATCGACGCCGCGCCCGCACTGAGCGGCAAAGCCGCTCCGCTGCTGAGCCACCGCGCCAACGCCTACATGAACCCGGCATCGGTTATGAAGCTGGTGACCACTTACGCGGCGCTTGAGCTGCTGGGCCCCGCCTACACCTGGAGCACGCCGGTCTATGTGGACGGTACGCTGGCCAATGGCGTGCTGCAGGGCAACCTGGTCATCCAGGGCCGGGGCGACCCCAAGCTGGTGATGGAGCGGCTGTGGCTGCTGCTGCGCCGCGTGCAGGCGCTGAACGGCGGACTGGGCATCAAGACCATCACCGGCGACATCCTGCTGGACCGCAGCGCCTTTGTGGTTTCTTCACAAAACCCGGCAGACTTTGACGGCGAACCGCTGCGGCCCTACAACGCATCGCCCGACGCCCTGCTGCTCAATTACAAATCGGTGGTGATGACCTTTGTGCCCAACCCGGCGGCCGGCACGGCGGCCCTTAGCTTTGAGCCGCCCATGGCCAACCTGCAGGTGCCGGCCAGCGTGCCGCTGTCGCCCGGCCGCGATTGCGGCGACTACCGCGGCGCGCTGCAGGCCGACTTCAGCGACCCGTTTCGCATCAGCTTCAAGGGCAGCTACCCGGGCGGTTGCGGTGAGAAGGCCTGGCCCGTGGCTTACGCCGACCCGGCCAGCTATGCCGAACGCGCGGTGCTGGGTATGTGGCAGGAAATGGGCGGCCGGCTGGGCGGCCGGGTGCGTGAAGGCCGTGCGTCTGCCGGGTTGAAAAGCGCGTTCGAGCTGACCTCGCCGCCGCTTTCAGATGTCGTGCGCGACATCAACAAATACAGCAACAACGTCATGGCGCAACAGGTGTTTTTGACGCTGAGCCTGCAGCAAAGCAACGGCCCCGGCAACAACGAGGCCTCGCGCACGCTGGTACGCAACTGGTGGCGCGACCGCATAGGCGAGGCCGACCAGCCGGTCATGGACAACGGCTCGGGCCTGTCGCGTCAGGAGCGCGTCACGCCGCAAGGCCTGGCGCGCATGCTGCAAACCGCCTATGTGTCGGGTGTGATGCCGGAACTGATGGCGTCGCTGCCGATTGCCGGTGTCGACGGCACGCTGCGTCGGGGCGCATCGCGTGTCTCGCAGGGCTGGGCACACCTGAAGACCGGCACCCTGCGTGACAGCACGGCACTGGCCGGCTATGTGCATACCCCCAGCGGCCGGCGCCTGGTCATCGTGGCTATCGTCAACCACCCAAACGCCGCTGCTGCCCGGCCCGCGCTGGATGCGCTGGTGGACTGGACCGTGCGCGAAGGCAGCCGCAAGCCATGAGCATTACCCTGATCGACGTGGTCGGCTCTGCAGCGGCATGCCTGACAACCATCAGCTTTGTGCCGCAGGCCTGGCAAAGCTTCAGAACGCGCGACGTGAGCGGCATCTCGCTGGGCATGTACAGCGTGTTTACCGCAGGCGTTGCGCTGTGGCTGGCCTACGGCCTGCTGGTCGACTCCTGGCCGATCGTGGTGGCCAATGCGGTGACGCTGGTTTTCTCAATCGCCATTCTGGCGATGAAGCTGCGGTTTCGCTAAGCAGCCGCGTCAGGTATGCAAGCGCCCATTAAATTTGGTGCTTGCGCTACAGCCGCTTACCAGCGTGTGCAGATGCAAAGTGCGCTGCCGCACATAAGACTTGAATACCTTACGGTTAAGGCCAGCCTTTGCAGAATGTAAAAATTGCTTCAAATAATGACAAGGTCATATCAGCGGTCTATCATGCTTGAAAATCGGCTGGCGAACCTTCACAGCCCTTCACGGCGGGTACACCGGTCACACATTCGAAGGCACATCGCTGGCCACAGTCCGGCGATTGATACGCATCACAAGCATGGCGATCTTCAAAGATTTTTTTTCATCTACGCGCGGCCATAAAAGCGACTCGCAAACTCAGGAGGCCGCGCACTCGCTGGGCGGCCCTGAAACTGCGCCGGTGAAGATGAACCTTGACGAGCGTATGGCGTTTCGCCGCGAGCTGCTCTTTGATGCCGTCAGGGCCACCCTCAACAGCCGCTACATCGCGTCCAGCAGCTACCGTTTCAAGGTCATGCGCACCGACAAGCGCGGCCACTGCTTCATCGTCATGCTCGACATGGCACCAGCCTTCATGGCCAGCCCGCAGGGTCAGCACGCCCAACTCGCAGAAATTGCCGCCTCTCTGACGCAAAACGCGCTGGCCAAATATGGCCTGATCCTTGGCGGGATTTATTGGCGCGTTGATGAAACATTGAACACTGTGGTCGCCGACTGGGCTCGGCCGGCCAGCCTTGACACCGCTGTGGCAATTCCGGAAATACCGGAAAAAGGGCCAACCAATGTCGAAAACTACGAGCGCCTGACGGCAGACGAGCTCGCAGCATTTGAGGCCGCCTGGCAAAAAAACAGCGAAATCCAGATCGGCAACCGCACCTATTCGTCTGACCTGGCACCGCTGGGCGAAGACCCGCCGCGCGCCTAGCGCAACGGCGCCAGACAGCGCCTCAAGCCGCCGGGTGTTTGCGGTGCCGCACGCGCCCGTCCACCGCAGGCGAAGGTGCCAGCTGCGTGCTGGCATGGCGCTGGTTATTGCAGAGCTCGTGGCTAATGGCCAGGTTTTCAACATGGCTGTTGCCGCCTTCGCTGAGCGGCTGAATGTGCTCCAGCGTGGCCGCCTCATGCAGCACATGTTCGCCACATATCCAGCAGGGCACCACACCATGCATCTGGCGTGCTACGGTTTTATAGATCTTGTCGCGGGTGTGGGCGAGTTTGCTCACTTCGATGCTGAAATTGGTGTGCCGCTTATTTCCGGGTAGTCGGGGGTTTCCCGCGATCAGAAACACCCGCGCTGCGTTCGGAAAGGCGACCGGTTACATATTTATGCAGCACGCTGGCGATCAGGGTTTGGTACGGTATGCCTTCTTCAAGCGCCCTCACCTGAATATCGCTCAAGTCACCCGACGATAAACGGATGTTGACCCGCCTGTCCTTGATAGCCGTAGCGCGGGCAGCCGCCTTCAAGTCTTCCAGCATCGCCTTAGTCGCAACAGATTTAAGCCTGCCCTTCTCGAAGGCATCGAGAACTTCTGATTCGTAAGCGTCAAGCTTTGGCATCGGGGTCACCCTGGTTCAAATAGTCACGCGTCGCCTTGCGGCTGGGCACGATGGTCTTTAAAAAGAAATAGTCATCTTCTTCAACAAACGGCAAGAGGTATGCATAGTTGTCCGTAGCGACAACCAGAATACGCTGCCGCGGGTACTTCACCTTGTTGGGGTGCGCCACGATGTCCAGCAGGCCGCCAGATTCGATGGCCACTACGATGCTCTCGAAAGAAATGCCCCGCTCAGCCTTGAGCGATTCATTTTTCTCCGGGCTCCATCGAAAAGGCTTCATAACCTGATGTTATGCCATTGTGTGCCTTTTGTCACCAGGCTATGCCTCCAAAATCTCAACCCGCCGATGCACGCGCCAAGCGGTCCAGCACGCCTTCCCACTCTGGCGTCTCGGGCAGGTGTTCAATCCAGATCAGCTTGACGCCTTTTGCATCGAAATCGCGCAGGACTGCGAAGAGTTGCTGTGCGGTCGCCAGCGCGTCATCAGGCATGCGGCGGTACAGCACCTGCGACGACTTGATGCGCACAATGCTGCGGGCATAGACCGCGATGTGCGCAGCATCGAGGCCCAGCACGTCCAGCGCGGTCTGGATGGCTTTTGCATCCATCAGGCGCACCTTCGCACTGGGTGCGTAGTGGGATTCAAGCGTACCGGAGGCACGAGGCGTGGTACCTGCAGCGACAGCAATGTCGTCCTTACCCAGCAGTGGTTGGCCGCAGGCGGCTTCAAGCTGGGCTCGTGTGAGCACACCGGGCCGCAACAAGACCGGCTGGCCGCGCGTGCAGTCAACAATGCTGGACTCGATGCCGACATCGCAAGGCCCGCCATCGAGTACCAGCAGCGCATCACCCAGTTCGGCGCGCACATGCTGCGCGGTGGTCGGGCTGACACGACCGAAGCGGTTGGCGCTGGGGCCGGCTACGCCACTTACACCCAAGTCCAGGCAGGCGCGCAAAAAAGCCAGTGCGACCGGGTGCGACGGACAGCGTAGGCCAATGGAATTCTGGCCGCCCGCAGCTGCAGCGGCAACGCCGGGTTTGCGCGGCAGGATCAGCGTCAGCGGACCGGGCCAGAAAGCCTGCATAAGGCGCGCAGCGAAGGGTGGCACATCAGCGGCGTAATCATCCACCTGACGCGCATCGGCCACATGCACGATCAGCGGATGGTCGGCCGGCCGGCCCTTGACGGCAAAGATGTGGGCGACGGCCTCATCGCTGGACGCATCGGCACCCAGGCCATAGACCGTCTCGGTCGGAAAGCCGACCAGTCCGCCAGCCCGTATGCACTGGGCGGCCTGGGCAATGGCCTGCGGGTCGGTGCCGGGCAGGATCATCAAAGCCTGTCCAGGCCGGGTAAACCCAAAATGACGGCGGCCTGGTGGGCCGTGGCCTTGACGCTGGCCAGGTCTGGGCCGGTGATGTTGAGGTGGCCCATTTTGCGACCAGGCCGCGCGTGCAGCTTGCCGTAAAGGTGCAGGTGCGTGCCGGGCAGCGCCAGCACAGCTTGCCAGTCCGGTGTGCGGTCAGTGCCGGCCGCATCAAACCAGACATCGCCCAGCAGATTGAGCATGATGGCGGGCGAATGCTGGCGCGGCTGGGGCAAAGGCAAGCCCGTCATGGCGTGCACCTGCAAATCAAACTGGGACACATCGCAGGCGTCCATGGTGTAGTGGCCGCTGTTGTGCGGACGCGGCGCCATCTCGTTGACGATCAGGCCGCCGTGCTCGCTGCCATCGTCAATGACAAAAAACTCCACGCAGAGCACGCCGACATAGCCAATATGATTTGCTATTGATTTAGTAGCAGCCTGCGCCCGTAAAGCGAGGGCTGCGGGCATGTTTGATGCATAAGCGTGGGTCACGGCGAGGATGCCGTCGACATGCACATTGCGCTGGGGCGCAAAGCCGGTGATGTCACCGTTCCAGCCGCGCGCCACGATCACCGAGCACTCGGCCTTGAGCGGCAGCAGCTTTTCAAGCACGCAGGGCACGCCCTTCAAGCCGGCCCAGGCAGCGGCTAGCTCAGCGGCATTTTTAACCCGCACCTGGCCCTTGCCGTCATAGCCCATACGCGCGGTTTTAAGAATGCCGGGCAGCAAATCGGCCGGCACCACATCAAGCTGCGCCTGCGATTCAATCACGGCATACGGCGCGCAGGTCACACCCGACACATCGGCACAGGCGACGAAATGCGATTTTTCTTCAATGCGGTTTTGTGCAATCGCCACACATGCTGCGCCCGGCGCGACTGGCCGCGTCGCAGCCAGTGTTTGCAGTGCACCGGCCGGCACGTTTTCAAACTCGGTGGTGACGGCGGCGCACAGTGCGGAGAGTTGCGCCAGGCCCTCGGCGTCGCTGTAGCCGGTCTGGATATGGTGGTGGCTGACGAGGCCAGCCGGGCTGTGCGGGTCCGGATCGAGCACCGCAGTGAAGTAACCCAGGCGCTGCGCGGCATGCACAAACATCCGGCCCAGCTGGCCGCCGCCCATCACGCCCAGCGTGGCGGGCTCGCCAGCGGCAGAAACCGTGCCGGGGAAAACTGGTTGCATGGACGCTGCGCTCATGCCGGTGGCAGGGTCATGGCGCGGGCAGCGGCGGTCTGATCTTCACGGAAGGCCTGCAATCTGGCCGCCAGTGATTTGTCATGCAGGGCCAGCATGGCGACTGCAAACAGCGCTGCGTTGGCCGCACCGGCATTGCCGATGGCAAAGGTCGCCACCGGTATGCCCTTGGGCATCTGCACGATGCTGTGCAGCGAATCAACGCCCTGCAAATGTTTGCTCGCAACCGGCACACCCAGCACCGGCACAATCGTCTTGGCTGCCAGCATGCCTGGTAGGTGGGCTGCCCCGCCGGCGCCGGCAATGATGGCCTGCAAACCGCGGCCCTGGGCTTTTTCAGCATAGGCAAACAGCTCGTCGGGCATGCGGTGCGCCGACACCACGCTGGCTTCATGCGCGATGCCAAACTGCTGCAGAATCTGCACCGCGTGCTGCATGGTGTCCCAGTCGCTGCTGGAGCCCATCACGACGCCAATGACGGCGGGAGTGGCAAGGGGGACCGGTGAGGGGCTGTTTGGCATAAGGGGCTTTGAGTCTGTGGATGGCACGGATGCGCCGCAAGCATGACATTTTAGGGTGTCGGTAAAGGTGGCCGCTTACGCCTTGAGTCGCAGCACCGTGCTAACCTTCCCCGACTGGCAAAACCGCCGCACAACCCACTATTCCGAGAACCATGATTGACGTAACCGTAGCCAACTTTGAAGAGGAAGTCGTTGCCGCTTCCATGACCGTGCCCGTGCTGATCGACTTCTGGGCGCCCTGGTGCGGGCCCTGCAAGTCGCTCGGACCCATCCTGGAAAAGGTTGAAGCCGCCTACGGCGGGCGTTTCAAGCTCGTCAAGATCGACTCGGACCAGGAGCAGCAGCTCGGCGCGGCCTTCGGCATACGCAGCATTCCGACCTGCATTTTGATGATGAATGGCCAGCCGGTCGATGGTTTTACCGGGGCCCTGCCCGAAGGCAAGGTCAAGGAGTTTCTCGACAAGCATTTGCCACCAGGCGAGATGTTGCCCACCGAAGAAGAGGAGCCGGCGCCCGAAATCGACAACTCACCCGAAGCCGTGCTCGAAGCGCTCCATGCGGCGGTCAAGGCCAACCCTGCAGATGACAACGCACGTTTTGAGCTGGTCAAGCACCTGCTACTTGAGGGCAGCGACGACGATGCGAAAGTGGCCTTTGCGCCGGTGATTGCCCAGACGGCATCGGTGCGCCGCTTTGATTCGCTCAAACGCTGGATGGACGCTATTGATTTTGTAGCATTACACGCCAATGAAGCGGGGGCTGGAGCCGGTTTTGACGCAAAAATCGCAGCCAACAAGCGGGATTTTGAAGCGCGCTTTGACAAGGCCCGCTGGTTGATGGCACAAAACCTATGGACACAAGCCCTCGACGAACTGCTCGACATCCTGATGCGCGACAAGACCTGGAAAGAAGACCTGGCCCGCAAGACCTACATCGCCATCCTCGACATCATGGAGCCGCCAAAACCCAAGGTGGCAGATGGCCAGATCCCGCCGGACGATCCGGCAGTGGCAACCTATCGGCGGCGCTTGAGCAGCGTGATCCTAAGCTAAGCCGTGAGGCGTGTTAAGGCTTCCTGATACTTGGCGGCCGTTTTCTCGATGACATCGGCTGGCAAATGCGGTGACGGCGGCGTCTTGTCCCAGGGCTTGCCGTTGATGCGCACGGCCTCCAGCCAGTCGCGCACAAACTGCTTGTCGTAGCTGGGCGGATTCAGGCCCGCGGCATAGGCGGCTTCGTAGCCCTCTATGGGCCAGTAGCGTGAGGAATCGGGCGTCAGCACTTCGTCCATCAGCGTCAGCGTACCGTTTTCGTCGAGCCCGAACTCGAACTTGGTGTCGGCGATGATGATGCCTTTGGTCAAGGCAAACGCAGCGGCTTCCTGGTAAATCTGGATGCTTATTTTTTTGATCTGCGCGGCAAGGTCTGCACCCACGACCTTGACGACCTGCTCGTAGCTGATGTTTTCATCATGCTCGCCGACCGCGGCCTTGGCGGCGGGCGTGAAGATCGGTTCGGGCAGCTTGCCGGCATTTTTCAGCCCCGCAGGTAGCGGCATACCGCAGACGGCCTGGCAGTCCTGGTATTCCTGCCAGCCGCTACCGGCCAGGTAGCCGCGCACCACGGCCTCAACCGGGATCGGCTTGAGCCGCTTGACCAGCATAGAACGCCCGGTGACCTGTGGCAGCTCAGCCGCCGTGACGACGCTTTCCGGCGCTTCGCCGGTCAGGTGGTTGGGGCAGATATGGCCGAGCTTGCCAAACCAGAACAGTGCCATCTGCGTGAGCAGTGTGCCCTTGCCAGGGATGGGTTCGCCGAGGATGACGTCAAATGCGCTGAGGCGGTCGCTGGCCACCATCAGCAGGCGGTCCTTGCCAACGGCGTAGTTGTCGCGCACCTTGCCGCGTGCAAGCAGGGGCAGGGAGGTCAGAGCCGATGTGTGGAGGGCTTGGGTCATGTTGGTCTGGTGTCAAAGTAAAAAGCCCGCGTGACTCATTAGGGCCTGTTGACACAATTTTCAGGAGATGCGTTGTGAGTCAAAAAGGCTGTGCGCAAGGCGCAAAACGTAGACGGGGTAGGCCCCGTCAAGGCTTTGCAACGCCGCGCACGGCCTTTTTGATCACAACCCGCAGGGAGCGGGGTGAAAACAGAGCCACTCGGCGTTGCGCTCCTAGGCAAGGCAGGAGCCTTGCCGTCGTCGCGCGCCTTGATTGGCACTGTTTTCACCGCACTCGCACTCCTGAAAATTGTGTCAACAGGCCCTTGTCCACAGGCCTTGAATTATCGCCAATCCGTAAGGATCGGCCGGGGGCGATCAGTGCACCACTTGGGCAAGTTCGCCTTTTGAATATTTTGCGGCCACGACCTGCAGGCTGTCGCCCTTGATCTTTGCGCCCTGGCCTTCGCAGCCGAACTCGATGTAACGCTGCTTGCACAGCGCCTTGGCGGCTTCGCGGGCTGGCTTGAGCCACTCGCGTGCGTCGAATTTTTCAGGGTTTTCGGCCAGGAACTTGCGCACAGCGCCGGTCATAGCGAGGCGGATGTCGGTATCGATGTTGATCTTGCGCACGCCGTGCTTGATGGCTTCCTGGATTTCCTCGACCGGCACGCCATAGGTTTCCTTCATCTGGCCACCGTACTGGCGGATGATGGCCAGCATCTCCTGCGGCACGGATGACGAACCGTGCATCACCAGGTGGGTGCTGGGGATGCGTTTGTGGATTTCCTTGATGCGGTCAATCGCCAGAATGTCGCCGGTAGGTTTACGCGTGAACTTGTAGGCGCCGTGGCTGGTGCCGATGGCAATCGCCAGTGCGTCGATCTGCGTCTGCTTGACGAAGTCAGCGGCCTGCTCGGGGTCGGTCAGCAGTTGTTCACGCGTCATGACCGCGTCGGTGCCGTGACCGTCTTCCTTGTCGCCCTGCATGGTTTCCAGCGAGCCGAGGCAGCCGAGCTCGCCTTCAACCGTGACGCCAACCTTGTGCGCCAATTGCGCCACCTTGCGAGTGACTTCGACGTTGTATTCGTAGCTGGCAATCGTCTTGCCATCGCCTTCAAGCGAGCCGTCCATCATCACGGACGAAAAGCCGAGGTTGATGGCGCCCTGGCAGACGTCAGGGTTCTGGCCATGGTCCTGGTGCATGACCAGCGGGATGTTGGGGTACATCTCGATGGCCGCTTCAATCAGGTGCTTGATGAAAGGCTCACCAGCATATTTGCGGGCGCCAGCGCTGGCCTGCAGAATGACCGGCGCGCCGGTTTCCTTGGCGGCTTCCATCACGGCCTGTACCTGTTCGAGGTTGTTGACGTTAAAAGCCGGAATGCCGTAGCCGTTGACTGCCGCATGGTCCAGCAGCTCGCGCATTGAAACGAGTGCCATGATCAGATTCCCAAAAAGTTAGAACGCGAAAAGATGTGGGTTCAGGCAGTGCGCCCTGCAGCAGGCGCCCTGCTTTGGAGACCGTAACCGCGAAGTAACCGTGGCCCTCATTCTAACTGGCGCCCTAAACAGACTGGCAGGGGATAGAGCGCTTAGCGTGTGGCGTTGATGAAGCCGGTCACGCGTTCCAGCACCGGCGCCCGGCCACGCAGAACCGAGGCCATGGCTGCTACCAGCGTCACATGGCTGACGTTGTCGAACAGCTCGTATTCGACCCGAACACCGCTACGGGTGAGTTTCTGCGCCATGGCAACCGTGCTACGCTGGGAATTGACCACCTTGTCGCTGGTTGGGGCCAGCAAAAGCGCTGGGGGTGATGCCTTTGAGGCATGCGCCAGCGGCTGGCTGTCGGCAGGTGTGTCGGGCCAATTGAAGGCCACTTGCGTCAGCTTGTCGCCAATCGGCAGGAAGTCGTAAGGGCCGGCCAGCCCTATCCAGCCCGCCAGCCGGGAGGGCTTGAGCCCCACGCCCTCCAGCCAACGCGGGTCCAGTGCCAGCATGGCGGCGTTATAGGCACCGGCGCTGTGGCCCATGACAAAAACACGTGCTGGGTCGGCGCCATATTCCTGCGCGTGATCAAAAGCCCAACGCAAGGCGAGCGCACTGTCTTGGACAAACACCGGGTAACGCACCTGCGGGCTCAGCCGGTAATCGGCCACCACCGTTACGATGCCTTTGGATGCCAGGGCTTCACCGACAAACCGGTAGTCAGCCCGTTCGCCCATTGACCAGCTGCCGCCATAAAAAAACACCACCAGGGGGGCGCTCAAAACAGCTGACTTTGGCTGGTAAATGTCTATTTTTTGCCGGGCGTCGGGGCCGTAAGCCAGGCCTTCAGTGCGCCTGTAGGTGTCCGACGGGACGGTGGCATTGAGGAGATCTACGGCTGAACACGCACTCAAAAGTGCGGGAATCATGGCAAACAGCGAGCGTCTTGGCAATTTGGAGTGCAGGTTCATGGGTTTGTTTATATACGCCCAACCCGCGTCCCTGGATTCAGCCGACAGCGAAAAACACTGTCGGACAGCCCCGTGCCGAACAACGCCACGTTGTCAGGCGACGCGGCAGATCTTCAGCATGTTGGTGCCGCCCGGCGCACCCATGGGCTCGCCGCAGGTGATGGCATACACGTCGCCGCTTTGCACGATCTGGCGGGTCAGCAGGTGACCTTCGGCTTGCTCCAGCGCGGTATCACGGTCAATGCTGGTGTCCATCAACAAGGGGCGCACATTGCGGTACAGCGTCATCTTGCGCTGTGTGCTCAGGCGTGGTGTCAGGGCATAGATCGGCACTCGGATGTCGTGGCGGCTCATCCACAGAGGCGTCGAGCCACTATCGGTCAGCGCGACGATGGCTTTCGCACCCAGGTGGCTGGCCGTGAACAGCGCGCCCATGGCAATGGACTGGTCGATACGGGCGAAGGTCTTGCCGGTGAAATCGGAGTCGATTTCCTTGTATTCGGCCTTCTCTGCTTCGAGGCATATCTTGGCCATTTCCTCGACGGTTTCCAGCGGGAAATTGCCGGCAGCAGTTTCGGCGCTGAGCATCACGGCATCGGTGCCGTCGAGTACGGCATTGGCCACGTCGCTGACCTCGGCGCGCGTTGGCACCGGATTCGAAATCATGCTTTCCATCATCTGCGTGGCTGTAATGACAACCTTGTCATGCGCCCTGGCCAGCTTGATCATGCGTTTTTGCAGCGCTGGCACCGCGGCGTTGCCCACTTCAATGGCCAGATCGCCACGCGCCACCATGATGCCGTCGCAGGCGCGCAGGATTTCTTCAAGATTTGGAATGGCCTCGGCGCGCTCGATTTTTGCGATCAATGCCGGCTTGTGCTTGTACGGCGCCGCAGCCACATTGCACAGCTGGCGCGCCATCTCCATGTCGGTAGCGTTCTGCGGAAAGCTCACGGCCACATAGTCAGCCTGGAAGGCCATCGCTGTCTTGATGTCTTCCATGTCCTTGCCGGTCAGCGCTGGTGCTGTCAGGCCGCCGCCCTGCTTGTTGATGCCCTTGTTGTTGGACAGCACGCCGCCCTGCTTGACGGTGGTCTGTACGACCTCGCCGCGCACAGCGTCCACCACCAGCACGATCAGGCCGTCGTTGAGC
>JANYFF010000460.1 GCA_025362825.1 Polaromonas sp.
GCCAGGATCACAAGCGCCTGCTCGACGGCGACGAAGGCCCCAACACGGGTGGCATGGGTGCTTATTCACCGGCGCCGGTCGTGACGCCCGAAGTACACGCCCGGGCCATGCGTGAAATCATTTTGCCTACCATCAAGGGCATGGAAAAAGACGGCATCCCCTTCACAGGCTTTTTGTATGCGGGCCTGATGATTGATGCCCACGGCAAACCCAAGACGCTGGAGTTCAACTGCCGCATGGGCGACCCCGAAACCCAGCCCATCATGATGCGGCTCAAAACCGATTTATACGATGTGATGATGGCAGCGACCTCCGGCACGCTGGACCAGGTCGAGCTGGAATGGGACCGCCGCCCTGCGCTGGGCGTGGTGATGGCGGCCTATGGCTACCCGCTCAGCCCGCGCAAGGGCGACGTGGTTCACGGTTTGCCACCTGCAACCGAAGATGCCGTGGTGTTCCACGCCGGAACGACCAAACAGGGCGACGCGACGGTAACGTCCGGGGGGCGTGTGCTGTGTGTGACAGCGCTGGGCAGCACCGTCAAGGCGGCACAGCAGCGCGCCTACGAAGTGACCCAGGGCATCGTGTTTGACGGTGCGCAGTTGCGCAAGGACATTGGCTACAGGGCCATCAAGTCTTGAGGAGCCGTTGTTGAAAAATATTGATCTTGCTGGTGTGCGAACCTTTTTGCTGGGTTTGCAGACGCGCATCACCACCGCTGTAGCGGTGATGGACGGCAAGCCTTTTATAGCGGACCACTGGCAAAAAGAGCCCGGCGAGCCGCTGCAGGGTAACGGCATTACGCAAATCCTGGAGCAGGGCGAGGTGTTTGAACGAGCCGGCTGCGGGTTTTCGCATGTGCGCGGTCCGAAGTTGCCGCCATCAGCGACCCAGCATCGGCCCGAACTTGCCGGCGCACCGTTTGAAGCCATGGGCGTGTCGCTGGTATTTCACCCGCGCAACCCCTACGTGCCGACGGTGCACATGAATGTCCGCATGTTGTCCGCCACCCCGGCGGGCGGAGGCGAGCCGGTCTGCTGGTTTGGCGGGGGCATGGATTTAACGCCTTATTACGGCTTTGACGAAGATGCGGTGCACTTTCACCAAACCTGCAAGGATGCGCTGGCGGCTTTTGGGGCCGATAAATACCCGCGCTTCAAGCTATGGTGCGACGAATATTTCTACCTGAAGCACCGCAACGAGCAACGCGGTGTAGGGGGCGTGTTTTTTGACGACTTTCAGGAACGGGGTGCCGAGCGCAGCTTTGCCATGATGCAAAGCGTGGCGGATTCATTCCTGGAGGCTTATATGCCGATTGTCCAGAGGCGTCAGGCCATGCCGTATGGCGAGCGTGAACGTGAATTCCAGCTCTACCGTCGTGGCCGCTATGTCGAATTCAACCTGGTTTGGGACCGTGGGACGCACTTTGGCCTGCAGTCGGGTGGCCGGACCGAGTCCATTCTGATGTCCATGCCGCCGCTGGCCAGCTGGTCTTACCAGCGCCCGGTGGAAGCCGGCTCACAGGAAGAGCGCCTGTACAGGGAGTTTCTGGTCAGGCGGGACTGGGTTTGAACGCATCGGTGGCCCCCCAGAAAAAAGACCCAGGCGAGTTGCGCATTGGTGTGTTTGGCGGTGCCTTTGACCCGCCGCACAAGGCGCACGTCGCGCTGGCGCAGGCCGCTGTGGCGTACCTCGAGCTCGACACGCTGCACATTATTCCGACCGGCAGGGCCTGGCACAAGGCCCGAAACCTGAGCCCGGCGCCTGACCGGCTGGCTATGACGCAGCTGGCCTTTAAGGGGTTGCCACACCTGCTGGTAGATGACCGAGAGCTGAATCGCGTCGGGCCAACGTTTACGATCGACACGCTGGAAGCCCTGCAACTTGAGAATCCGCAGGCGCAGTTGTACCTCATCATGGGCGCCGACCAGTTTGCGGCTTTCAGGCAATGGCACCGCTGGGAGGCCATTTTGAAGCTTGCTATAATTTGTATAGCTGGCCGCGCCCAATTTAGCTGGGCCGGGGACCAATTTGATGCTTATAACGAGCAAAAAAGCCGCTTTTTGATGCTCCCTTTGCCCCTCATGGCTGTGAGCGCCACACAAATTCGCCAGTTACTTGCCGACGGCATCGCAAAATCACCCGGAATCAATGATTTGGTGCCTGAGGCGGTTGCGCGTTATATTGCACTCCATCAGCTCTACAGCCACCGTTAATCACCGATTTCCTCACCGAACAAAGTACTGAATGACCTCCAAACCCGTCAAAATCGCCGCCACTTTTGAGAAGAAGGACGTCCAGAAACTGCAGCGCGCCATCATTGATGGCCTGGAGGATGTCAAGGCGCAAGACATTCAGGTGTTTGACACGGAGCACATCACCTCGCTTTTCGAGCGGGTTATCGTGGCATCGGGCACTTCAAATCGCCAGACCAAGGCACTGGCCGCCAGCGTCCGCGATGCGGTGCGCGACGCCGGCTTTGCCAAGCCACGCATTGAAGGTGAAGAAAACGGCGAATGGATCATTGTTGACTGCGGCGCGGCCGTGGCGCACATCATGCAACCGACCATTCGGCAGTATTACCACCTTGAAGAACTCTGGGGCGAAAAACCCGTCAAGCTCAAGCTCGGTGCGCCTGCGCCTTTGGTGAAAGCCTCCAAACCCGAGCCAGAAGAAAAGCCCAAAGTTGTAGCCAAAGCCAAGCCAGGTGCAAAAACAGCCTTCAACAGCAGGTCCAGCCTCGGTGCAAAACCTGCCGTGAAGCCACCGGTCAGGGATCACGAACCTGGCTATATCGGCAAGCTCGGCAAAACCAGCGACTGGACCGCCAAACGCAATGAGGCTGCGCCGGTTGAAGAACCCTCGGCCAAACCGGCCCGGCCTTCCAGGGCCAAGGCGCCAGCTTCTAAAACCAGTGTAGCCAAGCCGGTAGCGCCAGCTAAAAAAGCTGTAGTGAAAACACCGTTGGTCAAAATACCAGCTGCGAAAAAGACGGTCGCCCGCAAGGTAGCTGCCAAGACCGCGGCTGCACCTGCAGCCAAAAAGCCCGCCGCCAGGAAAACCGCTCCCCGGAGCAAATGAGGCTGACGATCGTAGCCGTCGGCCAGAAGGTGCCCGACTGGGCCCAGACGGCTTACGACGACTACGCCAAGCGCTTTCCGCCTGAGCTCAAAGTCGAACTCAAGGCTGTCAAAACAGAACCGCGCGCGTCCAAGACACTGGACACACTGTTGCTGGCCGAGCGAGCACGCATAGAAGGCGCCATCAGCCGCGGCACGCGAATCGTCGCCCTTGACGAACGTGGCGTTGCTGTGACCACCTTAGCGCTGGCAGAGCGGCTCAAGGCCTGGCAATTGTCGGGCGATGATGTGGCCATCGTCATCGGTGGTCCGGATGGGCTGGATGGTGATTTCAAGAAGGCCGCGCATGAACGTTTGCGACTTTCAGACCTCACTTTGCCGCACGCCATGGTTCGGGTGCTGCTGATTGAGCAGCTCTACAGGGCCTGGAGCATCACCATCAACCACCCTTACCACAGAGAATGACGCCCCCACGGTTGCTCACTGCGGAGCGCCCTGCCCCCCGAGGCGGCCGCTGCGCCTGCGGCCCCTGCTGGAGGGGAATAAGCCACGCAGGCGATAGCTGTATGGCGGGGCCGTGCTTCGATTCTTTCTCTTTATTGCAATGACTAACTTTGTCTATCTGGCATCCCAAAGCCCAAGGCGCAGGCAGTTGCTTGAGCAACTGGGAGTGCGTTATGAACTGCTATTGCCGGATGCCGATGAGGATGCCGAAGCGCTGGAAGAAGTAAAGAAAAACGAGGCGCCAGCGAGCTATGTCAAGCGCGTGACCGGCCTAAAGCTGGATGCCGCCGTGACCCGGCTCAAGCGCCGCGGTTTGCCGCCTGCGCCGATTATTTGCTCTGACACCACGGTGGCAATGGGCCGCACCATTTACGGAAAGCCGGAAGACGCCAAAGATGCTGTGCGCATGCTGCTGGAACTGTCCGGCACAACGCACCGGGTGCTGACCGCGGTGGCGGTGCAGCCCGCCAGCGCGCGCAGCCGCAGATTGGAGGCGCTCAGCACCTCGCGTGTGACTTTCGAGGCCATGACGCCTGCCCAGGTTCGCGCCTACGTTGCCACCGGGGAACCCATGGGCAAGGCGGGTGCCTATGCGGTACAGGGCAGGGCGGCACTTCACATCACCCGCATCAATGGCAGTTACAGTGGCATCATGGGTCTGCCCGTCCGGGAAACCGCCTTGCTGCTGCATGCAGCTGGCCTGAAAATCTAGCTTTCACAAAAATGCAACAAGACATTCTGATCAACTGGTCTCCGCAGGAAACCCGTGTCGCCGTGGTCGAACATGGTGCCGTGCAGGAATTGCAGGTTGAACGAACGCTGGAGCGTGGCCTGGTTGGCAATGTTTATCTGGGCAAGGTCGCCCGCGTATTGCCGGGCATGCAGTCGGCTTTCATAGACATTGGTCTGGATCGCGCAGCTTTTTTGCATGTCGCAGACTTGATGAGTAGCATCAACAGCCGCCATGCTGATACCGATTCCGCTGTCCCTGCTACGCCGCCCCAGCCTATCGAAAGGCAGCTGTTTGAAGGTCAGGCCGTCATGGTGCAGGTCCTGAAGGACCCGATTGGCACCAAGGGCGCGCGGCTCACTGCGCAAATCAGCATCGCCGGCCGCCTTCTGGTGTTTCTGCCCCAAGACAACCATGTGGGTGTATCGCAAAAAATTCCGCCAAAACAGCGCGAAGAGTTGCGCCAGCGGGTTCAAGCGCTGGCAGGTGACATGGGCGGCGGATTTATCCTGCGTACAAACGGTGAGGATGCGCTGGATGCCGAGCTGTCGGAAGACATTGCCTACCTGCGCAAAACCTGGGCGCGCATCAAGGAAGCATCGGTGCGCCTGCCGCCTGCATCGGTACTGCACCAGGACCTGAACCTGCTGCAGCGCGTGTTGCGTGACGTGGTGGTTGAAGGCACGCAAACCATTCGCATCGACTCGCGCGAACAGTTCGATAAGTTGAAAATCTTCGCCACGGAATTCATGCCTGCAACGCTGCAAAAACTGCAGCTCTATGTGGGCGAACGGCCTATCTTTGACCTGTTCAATATTGATGAAGACATTGCCCGCGCACTGGGGCGTCGTGTTGACCTAAAGTCTGGCGGTTACCTCATCATTGACCAGACCGAGGCGTTAACGACCGTTGATGTGAACACCGGCGGTTTTGTGGGTGCTCGCAATTTTGATGATACGATTTTCAAGACCAATCTTGAAGCCTCGCAGGCCATTGCGCGCCAGCTCAGACTGCGCAACCTGGGCGGGATTGTTATTGTTGACTTCATTGACATGATCCGCGAAAACCACCGCGATGCCGTGCTGGCCGAATTCCAGAAACAGCTGGCGCGTGACCGGATCAAGACGTCGGTGAATGGATTTTCGGCGCTTGGCCTGCTGGAAATGACGCGCAAACGCACCAGGGAATCACTGGCACATCAGTTGTGCGAGCCGTGCAGCGCGTGTACCGGCAAAGGTGTGGTCAAGACCGCTCGCAGCGTGACCTACGACATCCTGCGGGAGATTTTGCGGGAAGCCCGCCAGTTCAACCCGCGGGAATTTCGTGTGATCGCATCGCCAAAAGTCGTTGAGCTTTTCCTTGATGAAGAAAGCCAGCATCTTGCGGGGCTGAGCGACTTCATAGGCAAGCCGATTTCCCTGCAGGCCGAAGCCGCGATGGCGCAGGAGCAATACGATATCGTGTTGCTTTAAGTTGTTTTCACCGCCCCTGACACCATGCCCCACACCCTGACTGGCAACCCGCGACCGATTCCCGTGCTGGTGTACCACCAGATTGATGAGGCGCCGCCCAAGGGCCGGCCGTTTCGCAGCCTCTATGTTTCGCCGGGTGCATTTTCCCGGCAAATGAAGCTGCTCAAGCTACTCGGTTACACCGGCCTGTCGATGAGCGACTTGCAGCCCTATCTGCGAGGCGAGCGCACGGGCAAGGTGGTGGGCATCACCTTTGATGACGGCTACCTGAACAACCTCATTCATGCCTTGCCTGTACTGGCGCGACACGGTTTTTCTTCAACCTGCTATGCCGTCAGTGGGCTGGTTGGCCAGACCAATCGCTGGGATGAAAGCATTGGTATCGCGCAAACGCCTTTGATGGACGCGGCGCAGATGCGGCAGTGGGTGGCAGGCGGGCAGGAAATCGGTTCCCACACCCGTACACACGTCAAGCTGCCAGACATGGATGATGCCGCAGCGCTTGCTGAAATCGCCATAGGCAAGACCGAGCTGCAGACCATGCTCGACAAGCCGGTCCGGCATTTTTGCTACCCCTATGGCCACTTTCAGCCGCGGCATGTGGACATGGCAATGGACCAGGACTTTCAGACGGCTACGACCACGCAGCGCAGCCGTTGCCGCGCCGGTACTAACATGCTGCAAATACCCCGCGTACCTATCGTCCGCTCTACCAGTCTGCCCTTGTTCTGGCTCAAGATCGCGAGTGCCTATGAGGACCGGCGACAGCGATGAAATCATTACCGGAGAGGCTTCGGATTGCGGTCTTTAATCGCGTGTTTTCGCCAACCGGGGGCGGGGCGGAGCGCTATTCGATCGCGCTGGTCGAGCAACTCGCCTCACGCCACGAGGTTCATGTTTTTGCGCAGCAGATCGAACACGCCTGGCCCGGGGTCACCTACCACAAGGTTTCATCCCCGCTTACCCGCCCGCGCTGGCTGAACCTGTTCTGGTACGCCGCAGCCACCTGGTGGGCAACGCGCAAGGGCTTTGACATCGTGCATTCACACGAAAGCACCTGGCAAGGGCAAGTACAGACGGTGCATGTGCTGCCGATGAAATACAGCCTGTTCAACGGCCGGTACGGACTTGCACTGGCGATGCGCGCCCTCAAGGTGTTCACCAGTCCACGGCTGCTAGCTTATCTTTTGCTGGAGCGCAGCCGGTTTGCGCCGCGCCGTGACCGATTCGTCGTTGTGACATCACCAACGCTAAAAGGCGTCGTGGCAAAAACGTATCCGGCGTCTCGGCTGGCGGTCATTTTTCCGGGTGTTGATTTGCCGAATGGCGCCGGCAATCGCAACGCAGCCAGGGTCAATCTGAAGCTACCGACGGACGGAAAGATTCTTGCCTTTATTGCTAACGACTATGGCAAAAAAGGCCTCGCGACACTGCTGGAGGCCTTGGCCCTTTTGCCTCAGCATGTCATCCTGGCCGTCGTGGGAAATCCCGTGTACATAAAGGAATTCAGCGCAAGGGCAGAGCAGCTGGGAGTGCGGTCGCGGGTGTATTTCTTGGGCCACCTTCCAGATGTTTCTCCGCTTTACGAAGCCGCAGATGTTCTGGCGCACCCTACACTGGAAGATACCTTTGCGATGGTAGTGCTTGAGGCGATGGCACATGGATTACCCGTGATCGTCAGCGATGAACGGTATTGCGGCATTGCAGGTCTGCTTACCAGCGGCGCCAACGCATTGATCCTGTCCTCGCCTCTGGACGCCCGTGAACTGGCAGCCTCGCTGGGCTCGGTTGTCAGTGACCAGGCTTTGTACGAACGGCTGTCTGATGGCGCTCGACAATTTGCTGCAGGTCTTTCATGGGCCGCCATTGCGCGGCAGCAGGAAGCCTTGTATTTCGACATCGTTTCAGGCGGGCTGAACCGCCAGGTTTAGTCTCAAGTCGATTTTAAATCTGGATAAACCATGCATCTGACCGCATTGCCCCTGTCGCCGCT
This sequence comes from Polaromonas sp., assembly GCA_025362825.1. Lineage (GTDB taxonomy): Bacteria > Pseudomonadota > Gammaproteobacteria > Burkholderiales > Burkholderiaceae_C > Polaromonas. The sequence continues at coordinate 7,780 of JANYFF010000460.1, forward strand.
CACGCAGCTGCCGCAGA
>JANYFF010000479.1 GCA_025362825.1 Polaromonas sp.
CGACCGCGTACTGCTGGTGGACGACCTGATCGCCACCGGCGGGACCATGATGGCGGGCCGAAGACTGCTGGAAAAGCTGGGCGGCGTTGTGATTGAAGGCGCCGCCATTGTGGATTTGCCGGAGCTGGGCGGCTCACAGAAGCTGAAAGACTCGGGGCTGAATCTGTTTACGCTGGTGGACTTTGCCGGTCACTAGGGCTTGCTATTTTATTAATAACTGAAAGCGCCCGGTTTGCGGGGGCTGCGGCTGTTATTCATCGCCAACTGAGTCTTTTCAGCCTAAATGAGATCGCCGTACTGGGTGGCGCTGAGCGCCGGCGCGGTACCGGATTCCGCCATTTCCGTGTCTTCAAAACCTGTCAGCAGCGTATAAGAGTGCGGCCCACTGTGAATCTTGCCGCTCCCATTCGTGCTGACGGCGGCGCTTGCAGATGCTCCCGCTAGCGCCTGCTTGAAAGCCGCAACCTCGTCAGCCTGTATCGGGTCATAGCGAGAGGCCGGTTTTTTGGGCGGCGCCGGCTGCGCATGCTGGGCTACGAACATGGCGGCGGTCTGGTCCGGCGAGGCGCTCATGTTGCGCAGGCCGGACAGCGCAGCAATGCGCCAGTAAACCGACGTCACCTGGATTTCAAATCGGGTCTTGGCGGTCTGGACGATACGGATTTCGATATTGGCCAGTTTGTCCACCTGGCTGGCGAAGGCCCGCTCAACATCCATCATCACGAGAAACTGGTCACCCACTTGGTCGAGCGACAACACCTTGAATTTGTAGCTTGCCGACAACACACCGGAAAGCGTCATGGATTCGCGCACGGCCTGATAGAGCTGCTCGCGGCGGGCATGGCGCTTGGCTTTGCGCTCTTCGCCGCGGTTGACCGGATCATGTGCAAAACGTGGCTGCGAGTGCGCGCGACCACGGCTGTCACGCATGGACGAGCCGCTGTCGTCATCGACATCTGCCTTGGCTTGGGCAGGCTTGCCGGAGAACCAGTTAAACAATGACATATTTTTGCTTTTCTTGAACGTGACTCCCTCTCCCGGATCACTCGGCAGACAAGACTTTTACAAAGTGCATGCCCCCCAGCGTGATCGCCTTCTTGAGCTGGATACGGCAGAGTTTACTTAAGCGTGGTCGTTTTGACGCATACCGCTTGACCTCCAAATCAAACCGCTCAGCGCCGAATATAGCCATCTATGGCAATAAATCACGGAAAAATACCGCATAAATAGGTAAAAGTTCGTTGCTTATTGACAAATGAAAATTGGCATATTGACTGATGGCGACCGTGTACAGCGCATGTCAAACGGGCTAGCGAGCAACCCCAAGCCCGTAAATATCAGGTCACGGCTACGCGTTTGGGACGGTTGTAAAGCCTTTTTGCCATAACCGCGGCCATGGCCATGGTCAACTCCAGCGCGATGGGGCTGTGGCGGTTGGCGAGCTCCAAGAAGCGCATCGGGCTCAGGCACCAGAGCTTGCACGGACTGGACGCCTGCACGGTTGCACTGCGGGGCGCATGCGAGAAAAAAGCCCCTTCACCCAGAACAGTCCCGGCACCGACCAGTGCCATGCGAATGCGCGACTTTTCGTCCTGGTAGTGGACGCTGAGCGTACCGCTTTCGATGAAATAAATGGTGCGGTCAAGCGCGCCCTGCTCCATCAGCAGCTGGCCGTTGGTCAGGGCGAACGGCTGCATATAACTGGCCAGAATTTCCCAATGCGGCTGACTGAACTGACATCGCAACGCGTCGCTGGCAGTGGACTGGGCAATGGCTTGTGCCAGGCCGTTGATGTCAAAGCGAAAGGGGGCGGCGAGGGGAGCATTCATAGTCAGCGGAAAGATACCCGCGCCGCCAGGGCTGTGCAAGAGACGTTAACGCACGCTTACACCTGATACAGGCTTTGGTTGCCGCGCCCGCGCCTCGGTAGGCGGCACATTAAAACATCATTTGCCGATGCAAAACCTCGAGAAAATCTCGCCCAGCAAATCATCAGACGTGAACTGGCCGGTGATCTCGCTCAGGTGGAGCTGCGCCTGCCGCAGGTCTTCTGCCAGCAGGTCCAGCGCAGGCATTGCCGCACGAAGCTGGGCTGCAGCGTGGGCCAGTTGCGTGTTCACACGTTGCAGGGCCAGCACATGCCGCTCGCGGGCCATGAAAACGCCTTCTGGTACAGATTGCCAGCCGACGACCTCGAGCAGCTTTTGCCGCAACCTTTCAAGACCTTCGCCGGTCTTTGCCGAAATGGCAATGCCTTCGCCGGCCGTTGCGAGGTTTACGGCCTTGACCATGTCGGATTTGTTCCAGACATCGATCACAGGTGTCTTTTGGGGTAGTTTTAGTGCCAGATCCCCCGCAATCCGGTCATCATCTGCTATGTAATCAATAGCATTGTGACGCGACAGGTCATGCAAAAAGAGCACAGCGTCAGCACTTTGTATTTCGGCCCAGGCGCGCTCGACGCCGATTTTCTCGACCTCGTCAAGCGCGTCTCGCAGACCAGCCGTGTCGACCACGTGCAACGGCACACCGTCGATCTGTATCAATTGCATCACCTTGTCGCGCGTGGTGCCCGCCACCGGCGTGACGATGGCCAGCTCGGCACCCGCCAGCGCATTGAGCAACGAACTCTTGCCGGCATTGGGCTGTCCGGCAATCACGACCTTGATGCCTTCGCGCAGGATGGCGCCCTGCGTGGCGCGCTGCATCACGGTCGCCAGGGTTTGCTGCAGGCGCGTCAGCTGCCCTTGGGCATCAGCCTTCTGCAGAAAATCAATGTCTTCCTCCGGAAAGTCGAGCGTCGCCTCGACCAGCATGCGCAGGTGAATCAGTTGCTCGAGCAGCGTGTTGACCGCCAGCGAAAACTCGCCTGACATGGACCGTGCCGCCGAGCGTGCTGCGGTTTCGGTGCTGGCGTCGATCAGATCGGCAATCGCCTCGGCTTGCGCCAGGTCGATCTTGTCGTTCAAAAAAGCCCGTTCAGTGAATTCGCCAGGCTGGGCCAGACGCATTTGCGGCAACCACGGCTGCTGTGTGACCGGGTTAATCGCGGCTGCGGCCTCAAGGCAGCGTGCAACCAACAGCTGCAGCACAACGGGCCCGCCGTGCGCCTGCAGCTCGAGCACGTCTTCACCGGTGTAGCTGTTGGGTGCCGGGAAATGAATCGCCAGGCCCTGGTCAATCACCTGCGCCTGGACATCGCGAAAGGGCAGGTAAGTGGCCTGGCGCGGCACCAGGGTACGGCCGCAGATGGCGGCGATGACAGACGAGATGTTCTGGCCGGACACTCTGACGATACCCACCGCGCCGCGACCAGGCGCGGTGGCAATGGCAACGATGGGGTGGTGGTGACGAGCCAGCATGGTGAGCAATGGTAAATGCGTGGGGTGAAAAGAAAAAGGCCGCGAAGCGGCCCTTTTTTATTTTGAAGTCGCTTTTATTTGAACTTCGGGAGGTTGAACTGCGGCGGCACACCCATGCGGGTGTTGATCACCCACTGCTGCGCGATAGACAAGATGTTGTTCGTAATCCAGTACAAAACCAAGCCGGCCGGGAAGAAGAAAAACATCACGCTGAATACCAGCGGCATAAACCACATCAGCTTGGCCTGCATCGGATCCGGCGGTGCAGGATTCAGCGCAGTCTGCAGCATGGTTGTCAGCGTCATGACGACAGGCAAGATGAAATAAGGGTCCGGCGATGACAGGTCATGAATCCACAACACCCACGGCGCGCCGCGCATTTCAACGCTCGACAAAAGCACCCAGTACAGCGCAATGAAAACCGGGATCTGGATCATGATAGGGAAGCAGCCACCCATCGGGTTGACCTTTTCTTCCTTGTAGATCTTCATCATCTGCTGCTGCATTTCCTGCGGCTTGTCTTTCAGGCGCTCACGCATTTCCATGATCTTGGGGTTGATCGCCTTCATCTTGGCCATGCTGGAATAGGCCTTGGCGTTGAGCCAGTAGAAAGCGATTTTCAGCAGCAGCACCAGCGCCACGATGGACCAGCCCCAGTTGCCGATAAAGCTGTGCAGCTTGTCGAGCAGCCAGTAAAGCGGCTTGGCCAGGATGGTCAACCAGCCGTAATCCTTGACCAGCTCCAGCCCCGGTGCCAGCGCTTCGAGTGTTTTTTCCTGCTGCGGACCAACGAAAAATTTAGCTTCGATGGTTTTGGTGGCGCCAGCGGCAACCGCTTCAACCGGCGTGATCATGCCGACCGCATACAAGTTGGTGTCAACCTTGCGCTCGAACAGGTCGCGCTTGATACCATCGCCCAAA
>JANYFF010000480.1 GCA_025362825.1 Polaromonas sp.
TGCGATGACTGCACGCAGTAACCCAGAAAAATCTCGCCAGCCTGGGTCAGGCGCAAGGAACGAGTAGATCGCTCGAACAGTTGGCTACCGAGTTGCCGCTCAAGCCGCTTGAGCGCGGCACTGGCCGTCGCAGGGGTCAGGACCAGACTCCGCGCGGCCATGCTGATACCGCCGGTTTCGCTGACCCGGATGAAGAGTTGAATATCTGACAGGTTAAACATTTGAATGGCCTCTAACAACAGTCAACAGCGTCAATTATCAAATAGGTTTTGATATTGAATCAATAATCAAAGCTATTAACAATCAAATAACTAAGAAGTAAAGTCTCTCCATCAAATATTTCATTTTTTGGAAATTTACATGACAACTTCAACCGCCTTGTTCAAGCCCCACACGCTGGGTGCGCTCCAGCTTGCCAACCGCATCGTCATGCCGCCGCTGACCCGCGCCAGAAGCTCCCAGTCGGGCGACGTGCCGAATGCCATGATGGCCGAGTACTAAGGCCCGCGCGCTTCTGCCGGCTTGGTGATTGCCGAGGCCACCGACATTTCTATGCAAGGCAAGGGTTATTCAAACACGCCGGGCGTTTATACCCCCGCGCAAATTGACGGCTGGAAGCTGGTAACTCAGGCCGTGCATGCCAAAGGTGGCAAGATATTTCTACAGCTCTGGCACACCGGGCGCATGTCGCACACGCACTTTCATGGTGGCGCGCTGCCAGTGGCACCGTCGGCTGTGCCGTTTGAAGGACAAATCTGGCTGGCATCGGATGCCGCTGGCAACGGAAGCATGGTTGATTGCCCCACACCCCGCGCGCTTGAAACCGATGAAATCACGCAAGTGGTGGCCGACTTTCGCCAGGCTGCCCTGAACGCCGTCGCCGCGGGTTTTGATGGCGTGGAAATTCACGGCGCCAACAGCTACCTGATTGACCAGTTTCTGCGCACCACCTCCAACCTGCGCAGCGATGCTTATGGTGGCTCGCGTAACAACCGGCTGCGCTTTCTGGACGAAGTGGTGGCGGCGGTAACCCATGCCATTGGTGCGGAGCGTACGGGTCTTCGCCTGTCGCCCTACATCACGGCGCGCGGCATGAACTGCCCCGACATTTTGCCGACCATTCTCGAAGCCGCCAGCCGGATGGACCGCGTGGGTCTGGCCTATCTGCATATTGCAGAGGCCGAGTGGAGCGATGCGCCCACCATTGACGAATCGTTTCGCAAAGCCTTGCGCCTGAACTTCACGCGCACGCTGATTGTGGCGGGTCGTTATGACCTGGCGCGCGCCCAACAAATTCTGGACGATGGCTATGCCGACCTGGTGGCCTTTGGTCGAAGTTTCATCGCCAACCCGGACCTACCGGAACGCCTAAAAAACGGCTGGCCGCTCAATGAATTGCAGCACGCCTCCCTGTTTGGCGGCAATGCCGAAGGCTACACGAGCTATCCGGCTTACCGGGCGGACAGGTTTGAGGCAGCCAACACGTCTGAAGAGCTTGCCGCATGAAGGCTGTCGGATACCTCCAGCCAGGCCCGCTGGGCGCGAGCGACAGCTTGAGCGACATTGAGTTGCCGCGCCCGAGTGTCGAGGGCAGCAATTGCCGCGACCTGCTAGTTGAGGTACAGGCGGTTTCCGTAAACCCGGTAGACACCAAGCTTAGAGCGGGTGCCGCGCCAGTTGAAATTGACTACAAGGTACTTGGCTACGACGCGGTGGGCATCGTGCGCGAGGTGGGCGCCAACGCCACGTTGTTCCAGCCCGGCGACGAGGTCTGGTATGCCGGGGCCATTGACCGCGCTGGCAGCAACAGCGAGTTTCATGTGGTCGATGAACGCATCGTCGGCCACAAGCCACGCTCGATTTCGGCGGCAGACGCCGCTGCGCTGCCGCTGACGGGCATTACGGCCTGGGAGTTGCTTTTCGACCGGCTACAGATTCCGCTGGCCGGAAGTGGCCCGTCCGGAACGCTGCTGATCGTCGGCGCTGCTGGCGGGGTCGGCTCCATCCTCATCCAACTCGCACGCCAGCTGACCGATATGAAGGTGCTTGCCACCGCATCCAGACCGGAGACGCAGGCCTGGACCCACGCGTTGGGCGCGCACGAAGTGATTGACCACCACCAGCCGATGCGCGCGCAAATCGCAGAAAAGCAGCTGCCGCCAGTTAGCCATGTCATCAGCCTGACGCAGACCGACCGGCATCTTGAACAGCTGGTCGACATCCTGGCGCCGCAGGGAAAACTGGCGCTGATTGACGATCCCGGACCCATCGATGTGCGGCTGCTCAAACGCAAAAGCCTGAGCCTGCATTGGGAACTGATGTTTACCCGCTCGCTTTACCAGACCAGCGACATGCAGGAACAGCACAAACTGCTCAACAAACTGGCAAGCCTGGTTGATCAGGGCGTCATCCGAACGACGGCAAGACAGCATCTTGGAAAAATCAACGCAGCCAACCTGCTTGAGGCGCACCGCTTGCTGGAGAGTGGCACTACCATTGGCAAGATTGTGCTTGAAGGTTTCTGAAACATCACATTACGCTGAAGTCCTTCAGTGTCTGCAGCTTCAATCAGGATTACATGATGAGCCATCTGTTTTCGCCCTATGCCATCGGCCCGCTTCAGTTGAAAAACCGCATCGTGATAGCACCGATGTGCCAGTACTCCGCCGAGAACGGCGACGCCACCGATTGGCACATGATTCATCTCGGCCACCTGGCGCTGTCTGGTGCCGGTTTGCTGATTCTTGAGGCAACAGCTGTGGTGCCCGAAGGGCGCATTACGCCAGCCGATCTCGGCCTGTGGTCTGACGCCAATGAGGCGGCACTGAAAAAGGTGCTGACGGCGATCCGCAAGTATTCACCGATCCCCATAGGCATTCAGCTCAACCATGCCGGTCGCAAGGCCTCCAGCCATGTGCCATGGGAAGGTGGCCAATTGATTGCGCCAGCCCAAGGCGGCTGGCCCACGCTGGCACCCTCGGCTGTGGCCTACAGCCCGAACGAGCTTGCACCCGTGGCACTTGACAAGGCGGCGTTGCAGCGCGTGTGTCAAGCCTTCGTGGTGGCCGCCCAGCGCGCGCAGCGGCTCGGCATCGACATCATTGAACTGCATGCGGCTCACGGCTACCTGCTGCATCAGTTTTTATCCCCGCTGTCCAATACGCGCACCGACGAATACGGTGGCTCCCTGGAAAACCGCATGCGTTTTCCGCTCGAAGTGTTTGAGGCGGTACGACTGGTCCTGCCCGTTGAACTACCCGTGGGCGTGCGCCTGTCTGCCACCGATTGGGTGGAAGGCGGCTGGGATGTGGAGCAGAGTGTTGTGTTGGGCCACGCCTTGCGCAAGCGCGGCTGCGCCTTCATGCATGTTTCGAGCGGTGGACTGTCGCCACTTCAGAAGATCCCGGTGGAGCAAAATTACCAGGTGCCGATGGCTGAAAAAATTCGCCGCGAAACAGGCTTGCCGACTATCGCAGTGGGCTTGATCACTGAAGCGGTCCAAGCCGAGACGATCATCGCCGAGGGCCGGGCCGACATGGTGGCGCTGGCGCGTGGCATGTTGTTTGATCCGCGCTGGCCTTGGCACGCAGCGGCCGAGCTGGGTGGGCAGGTGGACGCACCGCCACAGTACTGGCGCTCCCAGCCGCGTGGCTTGAAAGCACTGTTTGGCGATGCGAAAATCGGTCAACGCTAAACCTAGGGTTAAGAACTGGTGAGCCCTGTTCAGGCGGCCCTAAAGTCCAAGAAGCCCTCGCAAGCGTTTCGAGCTGGTGGAATGACTAAACTCCACCATTAAAAGATGTAGCCGTTAAACATTGCTGCGCTCGTAAAACAGTTTCAGAGTGTTTAACGCTTACAGCCCATCAGCACGTGCGACTGCGCACCGGGCGATCAACGCGCCCACCAGAGGCTTGGCGCAGCGTTGCAACGCCATCAGCAAACCATGATCTGCCCTGGCAACGCGATGCCACACATGCAAGTCATGCTGAATCTGCCCCAACAGCGACGCCGCCATTTCAGCATCGGCCATCGCCCTGTGGGCGCGGCCCGCTTTAGGCAGCTGGTGGTAGTCAACCAGCACACCCAGCTTGTGACTAGGTGCCCGCGGATACAGCCTTCTGGCAACAAGCATAGTGCAGGCAAAGGGCTGCATGGCGACCTCACCTGCGCGCGTCAACTCAGCTTGCCAGAACCTGCGGTCAAACGAGGCGTTGTGCGCCACCATGGGCGCGTTGCCCACAAAGCGGTTGGCGTCACGCATGACGCTCTCTGCCGCAGGCGCAGCAGCGACCATCGAATTGGTGATGCCAGTCAAAGCGGTAATAAAAGCCGGTATGTACAGGCCCGCATTCATCAGGCTTTGAAAGCGGTCCACCACCCGGCCGTCTTCAACCAGCACGATGGCCACCTCAGTCGCGCGGTCGCCCATGACCGGCGACAGACCAGTGGTCTCAAAGTCGATAACTGCAATGCGACTCATGAGGGCATGCGCTGATGTGATTTGGACGCACGCATGGGTTCAGGGAGACGCAGCTTACTTGTAAAACGCCTCGACCTTGCCTTTCAGCTTGATCGTCAGCGGGTTTCCCTTGCGATCGACCTTGTTGCCCACGGGTACCTTGATCCAGCCTTCGCTGATGCAGTACTCCTGCACGTCATTGCGGTCTTTGTCATTGAAGCGGATACCCACATCGTGCTCAAAGATGGCCTTAACGAAGTGCGGGCTGCGCTCGTCAGTTGACAGGTGGTCGGGTAGCGCGGGGCGTTCTATGGTGTCGGTCATGTATCTCTTCTTTGATTAATTTGCCCACGCGATGGGCAGAAAACTTATTTTGGCCTTGGGTTAAAAATCGCAGCCGTTGCGATCGCTTCTGAAGAACCTGCTTTCGAATCCAGTGCTTCCAAATCGGCCAGATCTTTGTGGCGTCCGACGGTTCTCTTATTAGTTTTGAAATCGTCTAGCGCAATGAAGCCAAGCTGCAAACCATCTACCTCAAGTATCGTTCGTCGTTCATAGCATTCGACAAAACTGACACCATCAATACTTGTCAGCAGATCAATGCGCGCTGGAGGAAAGCCCATCTGGATAACCTGCTCAGGCCGCGTGAGATCTTCCCTTTTAATACCCAAGCTACCAAAACCGAATTGCGACAAGGCAGTCAGTACACGATCTGCATTGTCGGTTGCCGTGCCAATCCAGAAGTCTAAATCTCCGGTGTAGCGTGGATGTCCGTAAGCCGCAAGTGCGTACCCGCCGACCACAAGATACTCAACCCCGTTTGAATTGAGTAACTCGGCAAACTCTTTGAAGTCGGGTGTCAACATGGGACTGTCCTTGACTATGTTGAAGACGCAAGGCCTCCAGGGCGTCGATGCGCGCCTGGACCGGCTGTGCCAGCCAATAAGCGAGATCTACAGCCTGCTGCGGTTTATGCAAGGTTGTTTTTGTTATTGTTTTTTGCACCGTCTTTCCTCTGTACTATTTTTTAAACGTCGATATTTGCCGCACGCAGCGCATTGGTCTCGATAAACACGCGGCGCGGTTCGACCTCGTCACCCATTAGCATGGTGAAGACGCGGTCGGCTTCGATGGCATCGTCGATCTGTACGCGCAGCAGGCGACGTACCGTGGGGTCCATCGTGGTTTCCCACAGCTGGGCGGGGTTCATCTCGCCCAGGCCCTTGTAGCGCTGGCGGGCCGTGGCGTTTTCGGCCTGACCTATCAGCCACTTCATGGCCTGGCGGAAGTCGCCAATGCGCTCGTCCTTTTGCCGCTCGCCTTCACCACGCATGACCTTGGCGCCTTCGCCAATCAAGTCCTTGAAGGTGGCCGCTGCGTCTGCCAGTGAGTTGTAGTCGGCGCCGTGCACAAAGTCTTGCGTCAGCACGCTGCTCTTGACGTTGCCATGGTGGCGGCGGCTGATGCGCAAAATGGGCTTGTCGGTGCGCACGTCAAATTCGCCGGCGACTTCGGCCGTTGGCAAAAAGGCCTGCAGCGCGGTGGCTGAAATTTCAGCATCAGCCACGGTGTCAAGGTTCAAATGCACGCCGTCGGCAATCGCCTTGAGCGCCTCTGCGTCCATGAAGCCGCGCAGGCGTTCAATCACCGATTCAGCCAGCTGGTGCTTGCGCGCCAGTTCGGCCAGGGTGTCGCCGGCCAACACAACGCTGCCTTCTCCACCGGTCTGTACGGATGCATCTTTCAATGCAATGCGCAGCAAAAAGGTGTCAAGCGCAGCGGTGTCCTTGAGGTATTGCTCTTCCTTGCCGGCCTTGACCTTGTACAGCGGTGGTTGGGCAATGTAAATGTGGCCGCGTTCGACCAGCTCGGGCATCTGGCGGTAAAAGAAGGTGAGCAGCAGCGTACGGATATGGGCACCGTCAACGTCGGCATCGGTCATGATGATGATGCGGTGGTAACGCAGCTTGGCAACATTGAAGTCGTCACTGCCAGTGGTACCACCGGCCTTGCCGATGCCGGTACCCAGGGCGGTGATGAGCGTCAAAATTTCGTTGCTGGTCAGCAGCTTTTCATAGCGGGCTTTTTCAACGTTCAAAATCTTGCCGCGCAGGGGCAAAATGGCCTGAAATTTACGGTCACGGCCCTGCTTGGCAGAACCACCGGCAGAATCTCCCTCGACCAGGTA
>JANYFF010000501.1 GCA_025362825.1 Polaromonas sp.
CCTGCCTCGGCACCTCGCTTGCGCGCAGTGAGCATACCGCCAGCAAATAGCGGCTGTGTCAAACCGCCCAGCAGTCCCCAAGACCTGCTGTCGCTGGCAAACAAGGCAGCCAACGGATTGCTGCTGTACGCAAGGCTGGCCGACAGCGATATCTGCGGCAGCATATTGGCGGCAGCAACGCCGATCAGGGCGTAACTAGCGTGCAGCTGCTCTTGCGCAGCTTGCACATCAGGCCGGCGCTCCACCAGACTTGACGGCAGGATGACCGGCAAGGCTGCAGGTAAATGAATATCGTCAAGCGCGCCACCGGGCAGCTGCGCCGAGGGCAACTGTCCACAAAGCACCGCCAGCAAATTGCGAGTCTGTTCTATCTGTTTTTGCAAGGGAGGCAAGAGCGCCACAGTCTGCACAAACGCCACCTGCTGCTGGGCCACGTCCAGGCTACTGGAATAACCAGCCGTATTCAGCCCCTTCAGCTGCTTGAGCTGCTCGGCAGCGACTTCAATGGCCTTCTGCGCAATAGCAATTTGCTCGGTCAGTTGACGCTCCTGAATGGCCGCTGCGACGACGTTGCTCGCAAGCGTGATCTTGAGTGCCTCCAATTGGAGACGTTGACTGGACGCAGACGCCTGCAACGACTCGACTTGCCGCCGGTTGCCGCCGAACACATCGGGTACGAAGCCGACGTTCAATTGCGCAGTACGCAAATTGAAAATCGCGCCGCCGGCGTTGAGTGGCGGCGCAAGTACCGCGCCCGGGTTTTGCCGGCTTGCACTGTAGCCAGCTTGTACCGACGGGTAAAACAAACCACGCTGCGCGTTGACCATCTCTTGCGCGGCCTTGAGGTTCGCAATCCCCGCCTCTACGCTGGGATTCCGGCGTAAGGCCTGTTCCACCAGAACGTTAATGCGCGGTGACTCGTAAGCTTTCCACCAGTCCAGCGCTATGTTGGTCGATGCCGCAGTTTGCATCGCGCCAGCCGGCTGGCGCGTCAGCGAAACCACAGCTGGAGTGTCTGGACGGTGGTAATCAGGCCCCACCGTACACCCCGCTAGATACAACCCACCAAGACTGAAAACACCGACAAGACGCCACGCGGATTGCCGCGAGGCCCCCGGATTGAAAGTCGTTTTGATTTTGTCAAACATGTGCATCACCACCCAGACCTTTTCGCCGCTTCGTAACCTTCAAATTGCGCAGCACCATCAAACGCATTGCCGGAACCACCAACAATAAAAACACCGGCCCCAACAGCATTCCGCCCACCACCACAGTTGCAAGTGGTCGTTGAACCTGACTTCCGATGCCGTGACTGAGAGCCGCGGGGAGCAAGCCAATGCAGGCCGAAAGCGCAGTCATCAACAAAGGCCGCATGCGGTGTATGTAGGCATTACAAATCGCTTCTTCAGCCTTTTGACCCGCCACGCGTAGCTCTTTGAAGTAACTCAAAATCAAAATGCCGTCCATCACTGACACGCCCAGCAATGAAATAAAACCGATCACAGCTGAAATGCTGATGGTTTGCCCTGACAAATACAGCGCCAGCATGCCACTGGCCGCCGTGAAAGGAACGGCGCCCAAAGCCAGCATGCTGTAGGCGAAGCTGCTGAACAAGGCGTAGAGCAGGACCAGGATCAACACAATCGCCATCGGAATCAAAATGACCATCCGCTCCTTGGCCTTTTGCAGCTCTTCAAACTCCCCCGCATACAACACGCGGTAGCCAACAGGCAACTTGATCTCGCGTTCGATATGCTGCTGAATTTCGGTCACGGTGCTGCCCAGGTCGCGGCCACGCACGCTAAATTTAATCGGGATGAACCGCTCATTGCGTTCGTGGTAAATGTAGGTAGCACCTGTGTCCAGCGAGATATCAGCGATGTCTTTCAGCGGAACATACCCAACGTTGCCGCCTGTGCTGGTGTAACCGATGCGCAGATCGCGCACGTTTTGTATATTGACTCGGCCAGCGGATGCGTAACGGACCGAGAGCCCATACTGGCGGTCCCCCTCAAGCACCGTGGTAGCAACCGTGCCGCCCATCGCAGCCTGAATTGAGGTGTTGACATCACCGGTGTTCAGGCCATAGCGGGCTGCTCTTGCCCGGTCTATCTGGATATTCAGGTTTGGCTGCCCCAAGGTTTTAAAGATGCCAAGATCAGCCACACCCTGAATTTTTGACATGGTTGCAACCGTCTCGACCGCCAGACGTTCAAGCGTCGCCAGGTCAGGGCCCACGATCTTCACAGAATTGGCACCTTTGACGCCTGAGAGCCCCTCTTCAACGTTGTCCTGGATGTACTGCGAGAAATTAAAACCAATACCCGGAAACTCATTTGCAAATTTTTCCTGCAACTCGGACACGAGCCGCTCCTTGGTCATATCGACCGGCCATTCTTCAAATGGCTTGAGCGGCGCAAACAATTCGACGTTGTTAAAGCCTGAAGCGTCGCTGCCATCGTCAGGCCGCCCATGCTGTGACACAACGGTCATGACCTCGGGGTAGCCTTTGATAATTTCACGCATGCGGTTAGCCTTGGCCGTCCCCGCCTCCAGCGAGATGGTCGGCGGCATGGCTGCCCGAATCCACAGATTACCCTCTTCAAGTGCTGGCAAAAACTCGCTGCCCATGCGCGTGGTCAAAACCGCCACCGCGATTAGAAACACCACACCAGCAGCGCACACGATACCCGTGTTACGTAAGGTCCAGCGCAGCATCGGCTCGTAAACCCGGCGAATAACTTCCACCACCCGGGTCTCCTGCTCCTTTATGCGCCGCGGCAGCAAATAGGCGGCCAGCACCGGCGTGATGGTAAACGTCGCCAGCAGTGCGCCGCCAAGCGCATAGCCGTAAGTACGCGCCATGGGACCAAAAATTTGGCCTTCAACGCCGGTCATTAAAAACAACGGCGAGAACGCTGCGATAGTAATTACTGTTGAAAACAGGACCGAGTTATCGACTTGCAAGGCACTCATGTAAATAATGCGCAGCCGCTGCGTCCAGCCCATCGCAGGATCGGTAACCATGCCGTTAGGACCCGTCGCCATTACCCTTAGCGCTTCAATACGCTCACGCGGCGACTTCTGGAAATTTCGGAAAATATTTTCAACCAGAATCACGGCCGAATCCACAATGATGCCGAAATCTACCGCTCCTAACGACAGCAGGTTTGCCGACTCTCCTAAAAGAACCAAAATCATGATGCTGAAAAAAAGTGCGAATGGTATGTTCACGCTGACGATGATGGCACTGCGCAAGTCACCTAAAAATACCCACTGAATCACAAACACCAGCAGGCAGCCAAAAATCAGGTTGTGGATGACGGTGCGGGTTGTCACATTAACCAGCGTCGAACGGTCGTAATAAGTTACCAGCTCCACCCCTTGAGGCAAGCTGCCGTCGCTGTTGATCGTGGTTACCGCCTCTTTGACACGACCAATAACATCTTTTGTTTGCATGGTCCGGTTCATGATGACAATGCCGGTCACCACGTCATTGGACGCATCACGGCCCGCCTCTCCGAGTCGCGGTACGCTGCCAAGGGACACCGTTGAAATATCCTTGACGAGCACGGGCAAGCCATTTTGCTGGGTCACCACAATATTGCCTGCATCCTCAATGTTGCGCACCAGGCCCAGGCCACGGATGTTGACAGACTGTTCACCCACGCTGACGGTTCGCCCACCTACGTTGGAGTTGGCACTGCCGACCGCACCTAGCACCTGCTGAAGCGTCAAGCCGTAGCCTTCCAATTTTTGCGGATTGACTTCAACATGGTATTCCTTGGTGGTCCCGCCCCAGGTC
>JANYFF010000513.1 GCA_025362825.1 Polaromonas sp.
TTTCTACCGGAGGGATGTAGCTTTTGCCTTCGTTCATCCAGCCGCGCATGGCCGGGTCGAGCGACAGGTACAGCGTTTTTACCAGCACGCTGCCGGGGCCGGGTTCTGCCACTGGCTCGCTGGTGTTGCTCCAGTTGGCGCGGGTCGGCAGGCCGACAGGACGGCTGGCAAGGCGGATTTGGTGGTTGACCAGTTCGGTGATGGCGCTCATGAGGTGTCTCCGGTAAAGCCGTTGCGGCGATGGATAGGTAGTTGCAAACAAAATTGACAAGAGGCGCATGGTAGCGGGGCGCCTGCGGTGGCCCAGTCGCGCAGGCGATTGCAGCGCCGGCTTAGGGAGGGCTCTCAAGAACCATGGGCGATGGATTATGCTTTGCCGATGATCCTGCACAACTATTTCCGCTCTTCGGCGTCTTACCGGGTACGCATCGCACTGGAGCTCAAGGGCCTGGCCTATGAGTACATTGCCGTCCATATTGCCAGGGGCGACCATAAAAAAGGGGCCTATGCGGCGTTGTCGGCCGACCAGCTGGTGCCGATGCTGGAAGTAGATGGCGAAAAGCTCTCGCAGTCGATAGCCATCATTGAATACCTCGACGAAAAACATCCCGCGCCGGGGCTGCTGCCCGCTGACGCCATCGGGCGTGCCAAAGTGCGTGCACTGGCCCAGTCGATTGCCTGCGAGATTCACCCGGTCAACAACCTGCGCATCCTGAAGTACCTCGTCAGGGAGTTCAAAGTTGAAGACGAGGCCAAAAACGCCTGGTACCGCCACTGGTGCAGCGAGGGCTTGCTGGCGTTTGAAAAACAGCTGGCCCAGCTGCCGCCGTCCACCTACTGCTACGGCGACACGCCGACGCTGGCCGACTGCTGCCTGGTGCCGCAAATCTTCAATGCCCAGCGCTTTAATGTGGACCTGAGTGGCCTGCCGCGCACCATGGCGGCTTACGAGGCCTGCATGGCCTTGCCGGCCTTCCAGAAAGCACAGCCCTCGGCCTGCCCGGATGCGGAAGCCTGAGAATGACCCCCACGCTTTTCACTTCGTGTAATTCGCTGCCCCCCGAGGGGGCTAATTTTCCTAGGGGCGGCCCGTCGAAAAATTGCACAAAATCCAGCGGCCTGGATTTTGCACGCTGACTGGCTGATCCCCGACTGGCCGGTGCCTGCCAATGTGCGGGCGGTTTTCACCACGCGCCAGGGCGGTGTTTCAAGCCCGCCCTGGGACACGCTGAACCTCGGCGACCATGTGGGGGACGTGGCTGATCACGTCGCTGCAAACCGCTTGCAGGTGCAAAAGGCCTTGGGCGCACGGGCAGTTTTTTTGCAGCAGGTGCATGGTTGCAAGGTGCTGGCGCTGGACGCCGCCACGCCTGACGGCCTGCCTTTTGACGCCTGCGTGACGACGCAACGCGCCACGGCCTGCACCATCATGGTGGCCGACTGCCTGCCGGTGCTGCTGGCCAGCACTGACGGCACAGTCGTCGCAGCGGCGCATGCCGGCTGGCGCGGCCTGGCGGGTCAAGGTGGCGAGAATAAGGCCCAAGGCGTGCTGGAATCAGTTTTTGATGCCTTTTATGCGTCATTTAACCCGGCAGCCCCCGTAAAAAGGGCGCAGGTAGCTATTAATACAATAGCATGGCTGGGTCCCTGCATCGGCCCCGCAGCTTTTGAGGTCGGCGCTGAAGTCAAGGCCGCCTTTCAAGCCAGCCAGCCCGAGGCGGCGCGCTGCTTTATGGCAAAAGGCTCAGGCAAATACCTGGCCGACCTGGCCGGGCTGGCGCGGCTGCGGCTGCAGGCACTGGGCATCACACAGGTTTATGGCAACGACGGCAGCGCGCCCTGGTGCACGGTAGGCAATCCAGAAAAGTTTTTCTCGCACCGGCGTGATGCGGGTGCGAACGGCAATGGCTTCGGCACCACTGGGCGCATGGCGGCTTTTGTCTGGCTGGCCTGAAGGGTCGTCGGCTGTTTTTTAAAGCGTTTGGCTAGGACTGGTCTCGGACGGCACGACGGGTGTGTCTGCGATGGGCGCTACCGGTGCACCATCTGCAGAGGTCGCCGGGGCTGCAGCTTCGGCAAATTTCGCCCTGTCTGCTGCCTCCCGTTTTTTGATGGCTTTGCTGCGCATAGGCGCGCCCATCAGGTAAACCACCAATGCCGCAGGTAGCACTCCATAGAGTACAAACGTAACCAGCGCACCCAATACCGTTCCGATGGTGTTGGTGGCTTCGGCAACGCTCATCATCAGGACAACGTAAATCCAGGCAATCACAACGAGGTACATATAACTTCAGGTCGATTTTTTATTAAATGCAATCTAAATACTGCCAAAATATAGACAGAAGAGTCGCCAGGACTCAATGAACCGGGACACATGATGAATTCTGACGCAAATTGGTCCAAAGCGACCCAGCAGATGCAAGAAACCCTTGGCGGCCTTGCCGCCGGGATGCAGAAGGCTTTCGGTGGATTGGGCGGATCAAATCCTTTTGGCGCCGCAGGCGCGCCGGCGGGTTTCCCTAAAATGGACTTTTCGGCCATGCAGCAGGCGCCGCAAATCACCTTCGATGCGGCCCAGCTCCAGAAAGTCCAGCAAAGCTACCTGGCCGATGCGACGGAGTTGTGGAACCAGAGCCTCCACACCGACGGTGGGGCCGCCCCGGCTGACAAACGATTTTCAGCTGAAGCCTGGGCGCACAACCCGGTTTCAAAATTCACCGCCGCGGCCTACCTGCTCAATGCCCGCACCTTGATGGGTATGGCGGAAGCGGTGGAGGGCGATGAAAAAACCAGGACGCGCGTGCGCTTTGCCGTGGAGCAGTGGATGGCGGCGTCCTCGCCCAGCAACTTTCTGGTGATGAATGCCGAGGCGCAGAAAAAGGCCATAGACACGCAGGGTGAAAGCATTGCCCGAGGCATAGCCAACCTGCTGCATGACATCAAGCAGGGCCATGTGTCGATGACCGATGAAAGCGTGTTCGAGGTCGGCAAAAACGTCGGCACCACCGAAGGCGCTGTGGTCTTTGAAAACGAATTTTTCCAGCTGCTTGAATACAAGCCGCTGACGGCAAAGGTCTATGAAAAGCCCTTCCTGCTGGTGCCGCCTTGCATCAACAAGTTTTACATCCTTGACCTGCAGCCAGAGAACTCGCTGATCCGCTACGCCGTTAGCCAAGGTCACCGCACTTTTGTCGTCAGCTGGCGCAACCCGGACGAGTCTATGAAAAGCAAGACCTGGGACAACTACATCGAGCATGCGGCCATCAAGGCGATCCATGTCGTGCAGGACATCACCGGCGCCAAAACTATCAACACACTGGGCTTTTGCGTAGGCGGCACTATCCTGGCAACAGCGCTTGCCGTACTCGCTGCAGAAGGGCAAAAGCCCGCTGCCAGCGCCACGCTGCTGACCTCTTTGCTTGACTTCACAGATACCGGCATCCTCGACATTTTTATTGACGAAAGTACGGTTAGCCAGCGAGAGTCTGAAATGGGGCAGGGCGGTTTGCTCAAAGGCCAGGACCTGGCTTCGACCTTCAGCTTTCTGCGTCCCAACGATCTGGTCTGGAACTATGTGGTGGGCAACTACCTCAAGGGTGAAACCCCGCCGCCGTTCGACCTGCTTTACTGGAACAGCGATTCGACCAACCTGCCAGGCCCGTTTTACGCCTGGTATCTGCGCAACACCTATTTCGAAAATAACCTCATGAAGCCCGGCAAGACCACAGTCTGCGGTCAGAAGGTGGACCTTGGCAAGGTTGACATCCCCGTGTATGTGTATGGCTCGCGTGAAGACCACATCGTGCCGATTGGCGGCGCCTATGCATCCACGCAAATCCTGCCGGGCAAAAAACGTTTTGTGATGGGCGCTTCGGGACACATTGCTGGCGTGATCAACCCGCCCGCCAAGAAAAAACGCAGCTACTGGTCCAACGACAAACTGCCTGCCAACAAGTTTCCGGCAGCGCAGTCCGAGTGGCTCAAGACCGCGATCGAGCACCCGGGCAGCTGGTGGACGGACTGGTCTGACTGGCTTAAAGGCCATGCAGGCAAGCAGATCGCCGCGCCCAAGGCTTACGGCAACCGCGATTACAAGGTGATCGAGGCAGCGCCAGGCCGCTACGTCAAGGCCAAGGCCTGAATTTTGCAACCGACTTCATAAAAAAAGGAAAGTCATCATGGAAAACATCGTTATAGTTTCAGCTGGCCGAACTGCGGTTGGCAAATTCGGCGGCACGCTGGCCAAAACGCCTGCAACCGAACTCGGCGCTGCCGTCATAAAGGCCGTACTCGAACGCTCGGGCCTCTCAGCCGAGCAGATTGGCGAAGTCATCATGGGCCAGGTTTTGACTGCTGGCGTGGGCCAGAACCCCGCCCGCCAGTCGGTGCTGAAAGCGGGTCTGCCGCACGGCGTACCCGGCCTGACAATCAATGCCGTTTGCGGCTCCGGCCTGAAGGCCGTCATGCTGGCCGCGATGTCGGTAGGCACGGGTGACAGCGAGATCGTGATCGCCGGCGGCCAGGAGTCCATGAGCATGTCTCCTCACGTCCTCAATGGCTCGCGTGAAGGCCAGCGCATGGGCGACTGGAAGATGGTTGACACCATGATTGTTGACGGTCTCTGGGACGTCTACAACCAGTACCACATGGGCATCACGGCTGAGAACGTCGCCAAGAAATACGGCATCGACCGCGCCATGCAGGACGCGCTGGCCCTGGCCAGCCAGACCAAGGCCGCTGCCGCGCAGGATGCCGGCAAGTTCAAGGACGAAATCGTACCGTTTTCCATCGCCCAGAAAAAAGGCGACCCTGTTGTGTTTTCGGCTGACGAGTTCATCAACCGCAAGACCAGCGCCGAAGTGCTGGCCGGGCTGCGCCCCGCGTTTGACAAGGCCGGCGGCGTGACCGCAGGCAACGCCTCAGGACTCAACGACGGCGCCGCCGCCGTGATGGTGATGACGGCTAAAAAAGCCGCCGCACTGGGTCTCACGCCGATGGCGCGCATCGCCAGCTACGCAACCACCGGTCTCGACCCGGCCTACATGGGCATGGGCCCTGTGCCAGCATCTACCAAGGCGCTGCAACGCGCCGGCTGGAAAGCCCAGGACCTCGACGTGCTGGAGATCAACGAAGCGTTTGCCGCACAGGCCTGTGCCGTGAATAAAGAAATGGGTTGGGACACCAGCAAGGTCAACGTCAACGGCGGCGCGATTGCCATCGGTCACCCTATTGGTGCGTCCGGTTGCCGCATTCTTGTCACGTTGCTGCACGAGATGGTGCGCAGCAATGCCAAAAAAGGCATTGCCAGCCTGTGTATCGGTGGCGGCATGGGGGTTGCCCTAACACTGGAACGCTAGATTCGGGATGAAAATAGGCTGCAGCTACGGTAATACGGGCGCATGCAGCTATTTAATTCATAGCATATTCAAAAATATCAAGGAGACACTATGTCAAAAAAAGTAGCTTACGTTACTGGCGGGATGGGCGGAATCGGGACTGCCATCTGCCAACGCCTCGCCAAGGACGGTTACACGGTGGTGGCGGGCTGTGGCCCGACGCGCGACTTCACCAAATGGATTGACGAGCAAAAGGCACTGGGCTACACGTTCTATGCATCCGTTGGCAACGTCGGTGACTGGGATTCCACGGTCGAGGCCTTCAGCAAGGTCAAGGCCGAGCATGGCCCGGTCAGCGTGCTGGTCAACAACGCCGGCATCACGCGCGACGGCCAGTTCCGCAAGATGAGCAAGGCTGACTGGGACGCGGTGATTTCCACCAACCTCAACAGCATGTTCAATGTGACCAAACAGGTCATTGAAGACATGGTCACAGCCAACTTCGGACGCATCATCAACATCTCGTCGGTCAATGGCCAGAAGGGCCAGTTTGGCCAGGTGAACTATTCCACCGCCAAGGCCGGCCTGCACGGTTTCACGATGGCGCTGGCGCAAGAAGTTGCGGCCAAGGGCGTGACGGTCAACACCGTCAGCCCCGGCTACATCGGTACCGACATGGTCAAGGCCATCCGCCCTGACGTGCTGGAAAAAATCGTCGCCGGCGTACCTGCCAAACGCCTCGGACAGCCCGAAGAAATCGCCTCCATCATTTCGTGGATCGCATCCGACGAAGGCGGTTACGCCACCGGAGCCGACTTTTCGCTCAACGGCGGCCTGCATATGGGCTGATGCCTTCGGGCACCGTGTCAGCTTTTCAGCTGGTCACGGCCGGTATGAAAAAACCCGCTTAGGCGGGTTTTTTTATGGGCTGCCCGAAATCCGCGCAACCGGCTTAAAAGGTTGAGTTTTTTAGTCGCTCATTCGCCTAGTCGCCAAGGGGCTGAACCTCGAACTTTACATAACGGCTCTTGACGGCCAACTCGGCTGGCGTAGCGGCGGGAGCCGTCATGTTCTCGCCTTTTTGCCGGTAACCCAGCAGCAGGAAAATACCGTGCTGCGGCAGCCAGACATACTCCGAGCGCCGCTCCGCCGGCTGGTCACTGGCGGTGTTCACACAGGTGATGCGCGGATAACTGCCCTTGTCCACCGCACCGACTTCTGCGGCATCGATGTCGCCCGAGCGCTCGCAATGCAGCTTGCGCTGGTAGTTGGTGCTCTGTAGCGTCAGGCCCTTGCCGTCTGTATCGGACACCCGCTGCATCGTCAGGTCGAGCTTCCACGCTGGCGCGCCGGGCGTATCACCCTGCAGCTGGCTTTCCATGCTCTGGGTCGAGTCGTTGTACCAGCCCACGCGGCCCATCAGGTCATGCACCAGCGGTGCCACTTCACGGCTACGCGTGTGCACTGAAAACAGGTTGCGGAACAGCACATAGCGCTCTTGGTACACCACCGTATTGCTCCTGATGTCATACCAGTCGTCCTGGCGCACCACCAGCCCGTTTTCAAGCGGCTCCAGGGTCGCGCGAATTTCAACCTCCGTCACCCCGGATGGGGACGAGTAACTGCGACGGGTGGCGTATTTGAAAGACCGGCTGACGCGTTCGCCAAAGCCTTTGTCCAGCGTGGCGGCACTGCTGACGACTTTCGGCGGTAGTTCCGACAGGCCGAGTGGTTGGTAAGGGTGAAGATAGGCGATGACGGCCAGCGCCACTGCAA
This sequence comes from Polaromonas sp., assembly GCA_025362825.1. Taxonomy (GTDB): domain Bacteria; phylum Pseudomonadota; class Gammaproteobacteria; order Burkholderiales; family Burkholderiaceae_C; genus Polaromonas. The sequence continues at coordinate 7,113 of JANYFF010000513.1, forward strand.
CAAGCACCACAGGCGCCCACCAGTAGCCGATGAGTCCTTGGCGCATTCTGGGCTGTGGGGCATCGGTCATGTGTTGGATTGTAGGTAAGGCGCACCAATAGTCCAGCGTCTTTGCATGCTCGCCGGGCCGGCTGTGCGCTGGGGCGAAATTACAGGTATCACGCTGCCAGCAGTTCATGAAGGCTGCCAGCGCAATAGACACCGGAAAGCCGCATTCCGGGCCATGTGCGGCCGGCAGACCTTGACGTACAGCACCCGGCGGATAATACTGCTGTATCAAACAATTGTTTTAAACGACCGTACACAGTATCAGGAAAGACATCTCGAATGCAGTTACCCCAGGCAGAAAACGACAGTGCGACACGGCAGCGAATGATCGAAGCCGCAACGTCGCTGTTTGCGCAGAGCGGCGTTGATGGTGTCTCGATGCGGGCACTGACCGCTGCAGCGGACGTCAACCTCGCCTCGGTCAACTATCACTTTGGCAGCAAGGAAGCTCTGGCCGGGACAGTATTCGAGGCGCTTTCTGCCCGCGTCAACAAGCAGCGCATTATCGACATCAAACAGGCGATGGCTGTCGCCGCACAGTCGGGCAAGCCGCTCAGGCTTGAATCCATCGTCGATATTTTTGTTGAGCCCTACCTCGGCGAAGGCAAGGACGAAGGAGGCCGCCTGCTGGCACAGCTGATCCTCAAGCACCGGCTTACGCCATCCGACATGACGAGCCGCATCGTGCGCAAGCACTTTGACCCAATGGCCAAACAGTTTGTCGAGGCCTACGCGCTGGCCTGCCCAGAGGTTAAAAAGGAAGACCGCTACTGGCGCTACGCCTTCATGGTGAGCACAGTGGTCTTGACGGTAACGGATCAGGCCAAGGGTAACCGCGTCTCGCGCTTGTCCGGCGGGCTGGTCGATGCCGTCAGCCGCGAAGCGCTGCGCACTGCCCTCGTCAAATTCATCGTTGCGGGCCTTGCGGCGGCCTGAAACACACCATCAAAAAAGGAGTTCTATGACACATTCTTCAAAGCTACTTATCCCGCTCAAGCTGCGGGGCTTGCTCCTTTGTACCGGCCTTGCGGCCAGCGCCGCGTACGCACAGCCTGCCGATACCTTCCCCTCACAACCAGTGCAAATCATCCTGCCGTACTCTGCCGGCGGCGGGGTGGATGCCATGGCCCGCGCTTTTGCGAAGGAAGCCTCAAGCATGACCTCGCAGCAGTGGGTGGTTACCAACCGCGAAGGCGCAGGCGGCGTGGTCGGCTTCACGACGCTGGCAAAGGCAAGGCCTGACGGTTATACGATTGTTTTTTCGCCCGCATCGCCGCTTACGAATTCACCATTTTTGAATACGAACATGCCGTTTAAAGGCAGCGAGATCGAGCCTGTCTGTCAGGTGTTTGAAAATGTTTTTGCCATTGCCCTGAAAGAGGACTCGCCCATCCGCTCGCTGACCGACTTGCTGGCCCGCGCGCAGATTCGGCCAGCCGCGGTGTCGTATGGTCACGCCGGGCCGGCCAGCATTCCGCACCTCTCGATGGCGGCCATTGAACGCGCGACTGCGGTCAAGTTCAACCCCATTGCCTACCGGGGTGACGGCGCGATGATGACCGATGTGATGGGCGGCACGCTCGATTTCGGCGTGCCCGCCATTTCATCGATAGGCGGAAAAAAACTGCGCGTGCTGGCGGTGCTGGCAGACAAACGTCAGCCAGCACTGCCCGATGTGCCCTCCATCGCCGAGCTGGGCTACCCGGTTATCAGCCCTGGCCTTAACGGTCTGTATGTGCCAGCCAGCACACCCCGCAGCGTGGTCTCAAAGCTTGAAGCCATCTGCCGCAAGGTGACGGCATCACCAGCCTTTATCGAGAGTGCCAAAGGCCTGTTGCAGGTGCCGCAATTTTTGCCGGCGACGCAATTCAAAACCCGTATCGCCTCAACTTACAAAACCAACGCCTCGCTGGTGCCTGACCTCAAGCTGGAGAAAAACTGATGACTGCCACCGCTACCAACACCGCCATGCCGCCCATCCGGCGTATCGTCACCGGCCACAACGCCGAAGGGAGCTCGGTGTTTGAAGACGACGGCGCATCGCCCGCGCAAAAGACAGTCGCCGAGCGGCCCGGCTACCGCGTCACCAACCTGTGGCGCACCGGGCCCGAGGACGATGTCAACACGCCCGACAGCATCAGCGAGCACAAGGGCGTGTTGCCGCCTGCCGGTGGCACGGTGGTGCGCATCATCGAATGGCCGGCCGAGCCCGAAGACCCGGCCGAACTGCGCCAGCTGATGGACAAGACCTTTGCAGCCATGTACCCCGACGCCCACCGTGATGTCAAGCCCGGCGAGCACCCGGGCATGCACACGACCGACACGGTGGACTACGCCATCGTGCTGGAGGGTGAAATCGTCGCCATCATGGATAAAGGCGAAACCGTGATGCGGCAGGGCGATGTGCTGATCCAGCGCGGCACCAGCCATGCCTGGGCCAACCGGTCGGGCAAGCCGGTCAAGATGGCTTTTATCCTGGTGGATTCAAAACGCTCATAGATTAATTTGCTATTAAATATATAGCAATAGGTGACCAAAAAACGGGGGCTATGGCCTCTCTCATTACCAAAACAGCTAAATCCTGATGCTGGATGCCATTTTGTCGTGCGTCAGAGCCGCAAAGGCACGGGCGGCCGGCGAGAGGGTGCGGCGCACTAGCGCTCAAAATATACGTATAACTATATCTGGAGACCGGCTATGAGAATTTTTCGATATTGCGCACAGGGTTTGCTGCTCTGCGCCGGCTTGCTGCCGCATCTGACCACATGGGCGCAAGGCTATCCGGCAAAGGCGATCACTTTCACCGTACCATATCCGGCCGGTGGCGGCACCGACGTCGTGGCCCGCACACTGGCCGAGCAGATGTCCAGGCGGCTCGGCCAGCCGGTGGTGGTAGACAACAAGCCCGGCGCTGGCGGTATCCTGGGCACCAACGCTGTCGCCAAGGCCGCGCCTGACGGCCACACGGTGCTGGTAGGTCTGACCCAGTCGGTGCTGACGAATCGTTTTTTATACGCCAAGCTGCCCTACGATCCCCGCACGGATCTGGCCTTTGTGTCGCAAATCGCTACGGCACCCCTGCTGTTGCTGGTACCAGCCAGTTCGCCGGCCAAAAACCTCGAAGACCTGCGCCGCCTGATCAAGGCATCCAAAGGCGCTGCCAGTTGCGGCTCATGGGGCGCGGGGTCTTACCCGCACCTGGCCTGCGCGCACATGGCGAGCTCACTCAACGTCCCCATCACCCACGTGCCCTACAAGGGGGAGGCACCGATGCTGCAGGACCTGGTAGGCGGCCAACTAACCTTTGTGCTGGGCAGTCTGGTGTCGGCACGAGCCTATATGGACGGCGGCAGGCTGCGCGCGCTGGCCGTGACAGGCGAGCAGCGCCTGTCTGTACTGGCAGACGTACCCACCTTCAAGGAGGCGGGCATGCCTGATGCCGAATACCGCCTGAACGGCTGGCTCGCATTGCTGGTGCCGCTGGCAACGCCCGCAGCGGTTGTTACCCGCCTCCAGGACGCAGCGCGGCAGGCCGTCAACTCGCCCGAATTCAAGGCCCGGCTGGATGCGCTGGGCATGGTCGGCGTCGGCAGCACCTCCGAAGAGTTTCGCCAGCGTTATGCGGCTGACTGGCCGGTATGGGAGCGACTGGTCAAGGTTTCGGGCGCAAAGCTGGATTGAGAAAAAACCTGTTTGCGATTGAGCAGATAGCGGCAACTAGCTGGTCAGCGCAGCCTTCCAATCCCTGATGGGCATCACTTACTCAATGGCGTTGGTCGTGTAAAGCTACTGGCGGTGCTGCACGGCGTGGGGAAATAATTTACGCTTCGGAGCCCCTGCGTTTGGCAGGCGCCCTGGAGGTATTCTCCAGAATTTGTTTAACTTGTTGAGTAACGCCTTCCAGCAAAGCCGTTCGCGCGGTTTCTGAATGTAATCCGCGGGCAACCATCACAGCCCCGGTTAGCTGCGCGATGATCGACCACGCGTTTGCTTCACCGACCCCAAGACTTTCAATCTGAACCTTGAGTCCGACGATGCCCGCCTCGAATACACGTTTCGTTGATGCGTTGGAACGGGATACTTCGGGCGCCAGTGAAGGGACCATACAGCCGGATTCCGGATGCTCAACATGCTCCCGGCTCAAATACCCTTCAATGGCTACCAGCAATCCTTCAATGGACTTGTTCGAAAACAGCGCTATTGAACGGTTGAGTTCGTTTTCGACAATGGCTTCCAGTAATTCGCTTTTGGACCGGAAGTGGGCGTAAAAAGCACCTGAGGTCAAGCCTGCGGCTGCCATCAGGCCATCGACTCCTGTTGCTGAAAAGCCATTTTTTTTGACGTGTGCGCCAGTAGTCTGAATCAGCCGCGCCCGGGCGCCTTCTTTGTGATTTGATGAATATCGCATGCTATTGATCTGTTCAATGGTTTTTCATGGCACTTGCATTGTTACATAACGATCGTTAGGATAGTGTTCGTTATCTTTAATGGACTGCAACATGAATGAACCAAAAATTGCTACAAACGCCCGCGTCGCACTGATTGTGGGGGCAGGCGATGCCACAGGGGGTGCGATTGCCCGGCGCTTTGCCAAAGAGGGTTTCATTGCCTGCGTCTCGCGGCGCACAGCAGGCAAGCTCGCTCCGCTGGTTGAGGAAATTACCAGCAGTGGTGGAATGGCTCATGGCTTCGCTTCAGATGCACGCAAGGAAGAAGATGTCATAAAACTGGTCGATGAGATAGAGCGGGACATTGCACCCATTGAGGTGATGGTCTTCAACATTGGTGCCAATGTCCCTTGCAGCATCCTGGACGAGACCGCAAAAAAGTATTTCAAGATATGGGAGATGGCGTGTTTTAGTGGGTTCCTCGTGGGCCGGGAGGTTGCGCGGCGCATGGTGACCCGCGAGCGGGGCACCATCATCTTCACCGGCGCCACCGCTGGACTGCGCGGGTCAGCCAATTTCGCTGCGTTTGCTGGCGCCAAGCACGCCTTGCGTGCGCTGGCGCAAAGCATGGCGCGAGAACTCGGGCCAAAAAATATTCACGTTGCCCACGTTGTGGTGGACGGTGCCATCGACACTGCATTCATTCGCGACAACGCCCCAGAGCGCTACGCGATGAAAGACCGGGACGGCATCCTCAACCCCGACCACATCGCCGACAACTACTGGCACCTGCATACGCAGCCGCGCGACGCCTGGACGCACGAACTCGATTTGCGCCCCTGGATAGAGCGCTGGTGAAGTGCTTGTCACTGTTAAATCCTCGTCAAAATCTCATGAAGCCGGAAGCGAAAATCATGCTCAAAACTGTGGAATTTCTTTTTGATGTTGGTAGCCCCTATACCTACCTCGCCTACCACCGGCTGCCCAAGCTCGCGCAAATACATGGGGCAGGCATTGTCTGGACGCCCGTATTGCTAGGTGGAATATTTCAGGCGACCGGTAATAAAAGCCCTGCCGAGGTACCCGCCAAGGGGCAGCACTTGAATGTTGATCTGCAACGCTGGGCCCATGCCTACGGGGTCGAAATCCAGATGAACCCGGACTTCCCCATCAACACCTTGCCCTTGATGCGCGGCGCGGTGGCCATGCAGAGCCGTAGTGATGAAGAGTTTCACCGCTATTTGCGTGCTGTCTTCGGCGCCATGTTCGGTAGGCCGCGCAACTTGAATATACCGTCCGAAGTCGGCGCGGTTTTGGCTGACGCCGGGTTTGATCCGGTGGAGTTCATGGCACTTATAAACGACCAGTCCGTGAAAGACCGTTTGAAGGCAAACACGACAGATGCAGTTGCACGGGGCGCATTTGGTGCACCGACCTTTTTTGTCGGGGAGGACATGTTCTGGGGGCAGGATCGATTGCAGTTTGTGGAGCAAGCGATCGCAAAGCTGTAGATATCGATGCGATCAGGGTTAGTGCCAGGCACCAGATTTATAGATACGATCACTGCCTGCGTCACTTGCCTCACTTGCCTCATGTGCGTATCTGCTGCAATATTCAATTCAGATGGCTGAAAAAGGTTGATCGCACAACTCCGGCCGGGTTGCCAGGGATGGATGCGGCATGGCGCTGACTGCAATCACTATTTGGATACGACGTGTGAATTTCTGGGAAAAGTTGATCAATGATCCAGCGTGCGGTCCAAGAAGCGCGTCTCCACTTGCACGTGCAGCGATAGGGCTGGGTTTCTTGTTTTTCGAGCTGCACATCCTGGTCACTGGCGCCATTCGGGTTGGCAAGGCAGGTGATGGCATTTACATACATTTCGCAGACCATCCCCGAACTTTTGTCCTGGCGTGCATTGCGGTCGCGCTGGTGGCTGCATGGGGGATAACAAATGCGCGCAAACGTTATCTGATGCACGACGGGTGCCTGGGGCCCAGTACATAACTCCCTGCGGTCTGTGATTAGCCGGGCTCTGGCGGTCTACTGCCTTGTCTTTCTTGCCTACAGCCGTGCTGTTGGCTGCAACAATACGCCTTGCAGCCCATCCCGATTCGACTGCCACAGCCTTGCCAGAGCTATGCAGAAGGTCCCTAGGGTTACCCGTCTGCTCATTCCTCGCCCTTCTCAGGGTACCGATTGCTGGTGATTCGTTAACGCCAGGCAGCAGTCGCAGGATTGTGGGGCATGAATCTGCTGTTTTGGTGGGGTACTTTGCTAATTTAACCCGAGGTCAGCAGCCAGTTGCCGCATTAAATCTTCTGCGGTGGCCGCGTACTTCACAAAAGCAAGTTCTTCAATGCTGACAGTTTTTCGATCGACCAGATCCTTTAGCCGTGCGTCCAGGCTGCGCCAGTTTGCCTGGCGGTCTCCGATCAGGTAAACAGGCACCTTGGTCAGCTGTTTGCTTTTGATGGTCTCGATGATCTGGAATATCTCCCATTCGGTGCCCGTGCCGCCAGGCGCAATCACCATCGCAGCGGAATGCTTGATCATGGCGTACTCGCGCACAGAGACACTTGAAAAGATCAGGCCGCGCGTGACGTAAGCATTCAGTGCGAGTTTGGCATCACCGCCATACGGTTTTAAAGGGTCTGCTTCAGCCTTGCGGTCATAGTAGGTGGTGTAGCCAATGCTGGGGCCGCCGGCTTCTGCAGCGCCCCTGTTGCCGGCCTCCATGATGCCTGGGCCGGCACCGGTCATGATGGGGTATTTGCTGCCATGGCGTTTGGTCCACGTGTAGGCGAAGTTTTTAATCTCCTGATACACCGCGTCATTTGCCGCCTTGACAGCATCGCTGCAGTTCTCTCCGCGCATGTCACACGGTGCATTCTTTTCCTTGATGCGGGAACTGCCGTAAATGGTGACAAAGCCGAACGGGAAATTAACAGCCTTGAATGTGTCGGAGCAATAGATGTCCTGCGACATGTCGACCAGCGGGATGATGTTTTCTACGCCGGCATAAGGTCCGACGTAATCCGCGTGGGGGACGGTCGCGCGGGCTGTCGGGCAAGACAACTGCAGCTCGACGGATTTGATATTCGAAGTTGATGGCGTCGCGTGTGCCGTCGCGATACCAGTAGTCGTCTGGCATCCAGCGAGGCTGGCAAGGATGAACAAAATCGCTATGGACGTAATTTTCAAGTTGCTTCTCCAATTGGGTTTGATGGTACCTACTCTTCGCTCGCTCGCTCGCTCGCTCGCTCGCTCGCTCACTCCAACTGCACGCCTAGACTCCGCAAGTTCTCGACAAAGCGTGGATGGGCGCGGCGTGTTGGCGTGGCATTGCGGATTTTTGATCTGCCTTCGATGCTTGACGCAACCATGAAGAGCGCAATTGCCACCCGGATGATGTATGGGCTCTCGACGACTATGGGGCTCAGAGGGTTGCCGCCGAAGGTGATAAACCGGTGCGGGTCGGACGGGAACACCTGGGCGCCGAACTTTGACAGCTTGCCGGTCCAGCCCAGTGCGCCGTCGTAGACCTTGTTCCAGAACATGGCGTTACCCTGAGCGCAGACACCCAGCGCGATAAAGATGGGCAGCCGGTCAACCGGAAAGTAGGGCGCAACACATCAACGTGCGGGTCAAACTCGCGCACGCCCAGAGTGCAGCCCTTGACGTTGTCTTCAAGCCGGGCAACGCCAAAGCGCGCAAGCAGCGGCGGCACCAGCATGATGGACGAGCGCATTTCTTCGAGCAGGCGGTGCAGGGCGGCGTCAAAGACCGTGGCGTGGTGGTGTAGCGCCAGTGTGCCGGTGCTGTGGTCCATGCTGACCTCGCTGCCCAGCGTGCGAAAAATGTCCAGAATCTTGCGGACATCGGTGATGTCGGGCACGCCTTCGAGCTGCAGCGGCTCATTGGTCAGCAGCGTGGCGCACAGGATGGGCAGCACGGCATTTTTGTTGGCGGAAGGGATAATGCGGCCACGAAGTGGCGTGCCGCCGTGGACAATTAGATTGGACATGGGGTGGGAGTAGAGACAAACTCAAACGTCTGCGGTAACCTCTATAGCTACCTACAACACCAAGGAACCTCAACATGGGCGCGCAGTGGAAAGCAAAAGGCAAGGAACTGGCAGCCAATGCCAGGGGCCGCGTATTTGGCAAGCTTGCCAAGGAAATCATGGTCGCGGCACGCAGCGGTGCCGACCCGGCATCCAATGCACGGTTGCGACTGGTCGTCGAGCAGGCCCGCAAGGTGTCCATGCCCAAGGACACGCTGGACCGGGCCATCAAGAAGGGCGCAGGGCTGACCGGTGAAACGGTTCATTTTGAACACGTGATCTACGAAGGTTTTGCGCCGCACCAGGTGCCGCTGATGGTCGAATGCCTGACCGACAACCTGAACCGCACCGCATCGGAGATCCGGGTGCTGTTCCGCAAGGGGCATCTGGGCACATCAGGTTCGGTAGCCTGGGACTTCAACCATGTGGGCATGATCGAAGCTGAGCCGGCCGGAGCGGGCGCCGATGCAGAGCTGGCCGCCATCGAGGCGGGCGCGCAGGATTTCGAGGCGGGCGAAGATGAAGGCACCACACTGTTCCTGACCGACCCTACCGACCTGGACCTGGTCAGCAGGGCCTTGCCGGCCCAGGGCTTTACCGTGCTGTCTGCCAAGCTGGGCTACAAGGCCAAAAACCCGATTGATCCGGCTAGTCTGAGCGCCCATGACATGGAAGAGGTCGAAGCCTTCCTCGCGGCGATTGACGCCAATGACGATGTGCAGACGGTGTTTGCGGGGCTGGCGGGCTAGTTCCGATGTTGTTTTTTGGTTATGGCGCTATTGAAACTATAGCTACAGGTGACAGAAATACGGGGGCTACGGCCACTTTCTGTTGGTAAAAGCGGTTTTTTGAGGTTTTTCTGGCTGTTCAGGTGCCCTTGAGCGCTTTTGTAGCCTTTTTAGCCAATATTTTTTGTCGAGCAGGTGTTCCAGCCAAACAGCGAGTACGGCGGGCACCAGCCCATGGCCGCTGTGGCCAGCGGGATCACGCCCAGATAACCCCACCAGCCAACGCTGCCGGTAGCGGCGAGCGCTATCAGGGTCAGGCCAACAACGGCGCGTAGCGTGCGGTCAATCGTGCCAACATTTTTTGTCATGACGGTCTCCTTGTGTCGTTAATGAATAGTCATTTGGCGCCCGGCGGGTCGGCATGTCCATGATCTATGTCAAACCTGTTTGATTTTGCCCGCTAGGTCATCCAGGATTGGGCAGTCTGGACGGTCGTCGCCATGGCAGTGCGCCATCAGGCCCGACAGCGTGCGTTGCATGGCCTGCATGGCTTCAATGCGCTGGGCCAGCTCGTCCACATGCTTTTGGGCGATGCGCTTGACGCTGGCGCTGGCGCGGCGGCGGTTATGCCACAGGCTAACCAGCTCGGTAATGTCAGCCATTGAAAATCCCATTTCGCGCCCTCGCTTGATGAATTGCAGCGTATGCACGTCGGCTTCGCTGTACTGGCGGTAACCGCTGTCAGTGCGTGCCACGCGGGCCAACAGGCCCAGCGATTCGTAGTGCCGTACCATCCTGGCCGACACGTTTGAAAGCCGCGCCGCCACGCCGATGACTACTGGCCAAAGTGTCACGGCGTCAAGGCGGGGCTTCATGCGGCGACGGCGTAGCCTTCTTCGGCAATCGCCTGGCTTAAAAGCGCACGCGCCTGGTCTGACTGCACGACCACCTGGTTGGCAGCGCGGTCTATCGTGACTTCAGCCTGCGGGTCAAGCTGTTTGATGGCGCGGGTGACGGCTTTTTCGCAGTGGCCGCAGGTCATGCCGGTAACAGTAAATAGCTGGTTCATTTGAAGATTCCTGTGTATGCATCGGGTTGACAAAAGCGTAGCTTGAACCTTGCCATGATGGCAAGGTCAAGTGCTTTGCATGAAACACTGTTTACCGTGGGGTTGATACAGATCAATGCTTGACTTTGCCATCATGGGAAGGATTAGGCTATGACCATGACTACCGCTGCAATACTCCCAACATCACCCGCCCCGCTGGACATCGGCATTGGCGGCATGACCTGTGCCTCGTGTGTGGCCCGGGTCGAAAAGGCTTTGAAAAAAGTACCGGGTGTCGAGACCGCAACCGTCAATCTGGCGACCGAATCGGCGCGGATCGTCTACGCGCCAGGCGAGCAGATGGAGGCGCGCCTGCGCCGCGCCGTGCGTGATGCCGGTTATGAACCCCGCGCTGCCGGTGCAGCCATTGATGCGCCGGATGCATCGCCATGGGCGGGCTTTATGCCTGTAGGCATCGGGCTGGCGCTGTCTGCGCCGCTGGTGGTGCCTATGCTGGCCGATCTGTTTGGCAAGCACTGGATGCTGCCGCCGCTGTGGCAGTTTTTGCTGGCCACGCCGGTGCAATTTGTTTTGGGCGCACGCTTTTACAAGGCGGCCTGGGGGGCGTTGAAGGCATTCACCGGCAATATGGACTTGCTGGTGGCTCTAGGCACTACGGCAGGCTGGGCCTTGTCGATGTGGCTTTGGCTCACCGCTAAAGCGGGCAGCATGGTGCACCTGTACTTTGAAGGCTCTGCCATCGTCATCACGCTGGTGCTGCTGGGCAAGTGGCTGGAGGCACGTGCCAAACGCCAGACGACCTCTGCCATTCGTGCGCTGCATGCGCTGCGGCCAGAGGTCGCGCATCTGATGGGTGTCGATGGAGAGGTCGATGTGCCGGTGGCAGAAGTTCTTGTTGCAGACCGCCTTGTAGTCAAACCCGGCGAGCGTTTTCCGGTAGACGGCACGCTGCTGGAAGGCCATACCCAGGTGGACGAGTCCATGCTGACCGGCGAGCCGCTGCCGGTCAGCAAGGAGCCCGGTGGCAAGCTGACGGGTGGCTCCATCAATGGCGAGGGCCGTGTGGTGATGCAAGTCGCTGCGGTGGGCAGCCAGACGGTGCTGTCGCACATCATTGCGCTGGTCGAAGACGCGCAGGCCGCCAAGGCGCCGATTCAGCGCCTGGTCGATCAGGTCAGCGCAGTGTTTGTGCCGGTGGTGCTGGTGATTGCGCTGCTCACACTGCTGGGCTGGTGGCTGACGGGCCATGCGTTTGAGCTGGCACTGATTCATGCCGTGGCGGTGCTGGTCATCGCTTGTCCCTGCGCGCTGGGGCTGGCAACGCCAGCAGCCATCATGGCCGGGACCGGCGTCGCTGCAAAGTACGGCATCCTGATCAAGGACGCGCAGGCGCTGGAGCTGGCGCACAAGGTCGATGTGGTGGCCTTTGACAAGACCGGCACGCTGACGGTGGGCCGGCCGAAATTGACGGCTCTCGTGGTTCTGCCGGGCGTGGACGAAGGTGAAGCACTGCGGCTGGCGGCCAGCCTGCAAAGTGGCAGCGAGCACCCGCTGGCTCGCGCCGTGCTCGCCGCTGCGCAGGAAAAAGGCCTGGGCATCGAAGCCCCCGACAACGCGCGTGCGGTGCCGGGCCGCGGCACTGAGGGCGAGGTCGGTGTGCTCAGCTTTTTGATGGGCAGCTTGCGCTGGATGGATGAACTGCAAGTTGACATGCACGCCGTAGCTGCTCAGGCAGCCGACTTGCAGGCGCAGGGCGCTACCGTATCCGCGATGGCCGAGCGCACCACCGCCGGCCTTACTCTGCGCGCCCTGATGGCCTTTGGCGACGAGCCCAAGCCCGGTGCGAAAGAGGCCCTGGCTGAACTGCGTGCCCGCGGCATTAGGACCGTGATGATTTCAGGCGATAACCGCGGCGCCGCTGAAGCGATGGCGCGCCGTTTGGGGCTGCGGCCTGAAGAGGGCGAAGTCATGGCCGAGGTGTTGCCGGGTGACAAGGCCGCGCGGGTGATGGCGCTTAAGGAGGGCGGCCAGGTTGTCGCCATGGTTGGCGATGGCGTCAACGACGCACCTGCCCTGGCGGCGGCTGATGTGGGCATGGCCATGGGCAACGGCACCGACGTTGCCATGCACGCAGCCGGCATCACGCTGATGCGCGGCGACCCGCTGCTGGTGGCTGCGGCACTCGACATCTCGGACTGTACGGTCGCCAAAATCCGGCAGAACCTGTTCTGGGCCTTTGCGTACAACGTCGCCGGCATCCCGTTGGCCGCGCTGGGTTTTTTGAACCCGGTGCTGGCCGGCGCGGCCATGGCCATGAGCTCGGTCAGCGTGATGAGCAATGCCTTGCTTCTCAAGCGCTGGAAACCGGTCAAAACCGGCCACAGCAATCCAAATCCGGAAAACCCCGTGGTTGCTACAAAATAGATAGCAATACGCCATTTAAATCCTTGGGCTACAGTCTGTTTTGTTTTCTAAATACGCTACTTTTTTTGCTATCAAATACATAGTTATAGGTGACTGGACTACCGAGACCGCGAGCACTTTTCTTTGGCAAAAGAGGTGTAGAGCGCTTTCGGCGCTTTTCAGGGTAATGGGGCGGTAATACGGGCTGCCGGACTGTGCCGACACCTGCCGCCTGATGCGCACCCCTAGCCGCCCCGCAGGCCGCCCGGGGAAGGCTTTCAACCATGCGGGCCATTAAAGGGGCATACTCGAAGCAGGCTACCAATGCCGAACTCGATGCATCAAGACGGTCACTGAACCAGCTTTTCAGCTTTTTCAGCGTCTCCGGCTTCTGCAGGCATCGCGAACACTATTGCGGATGGCGACATTCAGCTTGTGCAACACCTGCCCAAACTGCCGAGTACCGCGTGAAATTGCCCTCCCTAATACTGTTTTGCCCGACATACTTTCTGCCCCACTTCCCGTTCGCAGGAATCCTCCTTCCATTGGTCATGCGACTGATGCAGCAGATGCTGTCGAGGAACTTCGCCGTGCAACGCGTGCCTTGCATGAACGGCTGGACAGCCGGCTGCCGCTCGGCCTCGAAACCCCAACGCTTGCCGATTACGCCACGCACCTTTGTGTCCTGCGGGATTGGCAACAGACGCTCACGCCCTGGTTGTCGCGTACCGCCAGCACAACGGTCTCGCTTACGCTGCTGGCCCAGGACATTGAGGATTGCCCCCCTTGCCGGCTTCCGGCCGCCTATCTGTTTGCTGCTGATATGAAGCTGGTGTTGCCGGTCGATGACGGAAGCGAAGCCTTTTGTTGGGGCATCGCCTATGTGCTGGAGGGCTCGCGCCTTGGCGGGCGGCTACTGTACAGGCGGCTGCATGAGCGCCTGGCGCCGCACCCGCTGCGGTACCTTCAGCACGGCACGGGCAGGCCGTCGTGGCCCGACACATTGAAGGCGCTGCGTTCTCATCTGGCAAGCCCTTCGAGCCAGACAGCGGCGTGCCGCGGCGCGGTGGCTGCATTTGAATTGCTGCTCGCGCGCTTTGAGCTTGCCGGGGTGACGGCATGAGCGCCGACGCCGGCATCGACCCGGGTCTGCCTCTGACGCTGGACAACTGCGCCAGCGAACCCATACACACTCCTGGCCATACGCAGCCGCACGGCACGCTTTTTGGTTTTGACCGCGACGGTGTGTTGCGCTACCGCAGCGCCAATGCTGCCAGCTTGCTGGGTGAAAGCATTCCGGCGCTGGGTGAAACCCTGAACGTGTCGCACTTCCTGGGTGATGAAATTTTTCACGAGCTGATCGCCACCGTGCGGGCGTCGGACGATGGAGATGCGATTCCCCATGCGATTGAAATACACAGCGCTCAGGGTTCCTTTCATGTTGTGGCACACCGTACCGCATCCGGCTTTATTTGCGAATTTGAAAGCGCTGTTAATGCGATCCCCACGCCGAAGAACTTCCCGTTTACCGCGCACCGCGCGACTGAAAAGCTGCGCCGGCAACAAACGGTCGACCACCTGCTGAACACGGCTGTGGAAGAACTTCGCCGCATGACGGGCTTTGACCGGGTCATGGCCTACCGCTTTCGCCATGACGACAGTGGCGACGTGGTCGCCGAGTCGGTTGATGCTGCGCTGCGGCCGTTTGTTGGTCAGCGTTACCCGGCAGGCGACATTCCGGCCCAGGCCAGGCGGCTGTATGTCATCAATACGCTGCGGCTCATTGCCGATGTGGGTGCCATACCCGTGCCTGTAGAAGTTGCCGCGTTGACCACGGCGCCGCTGGACATGAGCTACGGTGTGCTGCGTAGCGTTTCGCCGGTGCATCTTGAATACCTGTCCAATATGGGCGTCAATGCGTCCATGAGCGTGTCGATCGTCATTGGCGGAAAGCTCTGGGGCATGCTGGCCTGCCACCACAGGACGCCGCGCCGCGTGGGATACACGGTGCGCATGGCCTGCGACGTGCTGGCGCAGTTATTGGCCTCGCATGTGCAGGGAACACTGGCGCGCGAGCTGGTGTCGCTTGTCGATGCTGCGGCGAGCTTGCGTTCGCGGCTTGTGGAACAGGTGCTGCATGCCAGCGATGTGATCGTCGCCCTTGCTGCAGAAGTCGACGCGCTGCGCGCAGCCTTTGGCGCGCAGGGGGTGATTCTTTTCGATGGCGGCAAGCTACAGGTTTTTGGCGGGCTGGGTTTGCCTGCAGCATCTGCGCTGGTGCAGTGGCTCAACGCTGCGTCGCCCACATCGGGACGCATTGTCCACATGGACTCCATTGACACGCTGCCAGAGGCATTGCGCAGGCAGATGCAGACTTGGCGCGGTTTGCTGGCGTTGCCCTTTGGAGTTGAATCGCAAGGCTGGGTATTGCTGCTGCGCAGGGAGCAGATCGAAACCGTGCTGTGGGGTGGCCGGCCTGAAAAAACCCTTGTCACAGGCCCGCTTGGCGCACGGCTAACGCCGCGCGGCTCGTTTGATCTATGGCAAGAGACCGTTCGCGGCAAGGCCTTGCCCTGGGAAAGCATCACCCTCGAAAGTGCCCAGAAACTGCTGGATGAGCTGGTTCGTGCCGATGCCGCGCACCAGACGGAAATCAGCCGTGCAAGAAGCCAGCTTCTGGCCATGTTGGGGCATGATTTGCGCGACCCCTTGCAGTCGATCGCAAACACGGCGACCCTGCTCGAAAAGAGCGGTGGCGATGGCAAGATTACCCGCCGCCTGCAGAATTCAAGCACGCGCATGCAGCGGCTGGTGGGGCAGGTGATGGACATGTCCCTGCTGCACAACGGCGGCTTGACCTTTAACTTCCATGAGCTGGACATGGTCTCCGCCGTAAGCCAGATGATTTCTGAGACTCGCTCGGCGCACCCAGGCCTGGAGGTCATGCCGCTGATGCCAAAACAACTGCTTGCGCAGGCTGACGGCGACCGCATGTCACAGGTTATCGGCAACCTGCTGAGCAACGCCCGTCACCATGGGACGCCCAGTGAGCCGGTGCTGATGGGCTTGAGCCTGCGCGATGGTATGGTCAGGATTGAGGTGAGCAATGTCGGACTGCCGATTGCGCCAGAGCTTGTAGCCACGCTTTTTGAGCCCTTCAAACGCATCAACACCAAGTCACCAACCAATCGCAACGGCCTGGGGTTGGGCCTGTACATCGCGCACCAGATCATGGCCGGGCACCACGGGCAATTGGTTTATGAGTACGCCGAGCCCTATGTGGTGTTTACCGCTACCTTTCCGCAGCGGCAGGGTTGACGGCAGGAACTGGGCAGCAAATCGGCAATGCAGCCCGTTATTTCCGGATCAAGACAGCCTTACTATCAAATAAATAGCAGCATGCGCCCGAAAAACGGGGGCTAGAGCCTGTTTTTGTTCTGAAAATGGCTGGGTGACTGGCCCATGGCTGTTTTGAACATCGCCGAGAAGGCGCTGTCGCTGGCGTAGCCGCTGGCGCTGGCCACGGCGCTGATCGACTGGCCGCGCGCCAGCAGCGGCAGGGCGTGCGCCAGGATGGCCTGCTGGCGCCACTGCTGGTAGCTCATGCCCAGCTCGTCGCGAAAAAGCCGCGCTGCGGTGCGTTCGCTGGCGCCTATGTCGGCCGCCCATTCAGCCAGCGTGGCGCGCTCTGACGGTGCACGCAACACCGCCTCGCACAGGGCGCGCAGGCGCTTGTCCCCGCTTTGCGGGTGCGGCAACGGCACGCCCAGCGCCTGGGTGTCGGCGTGCGTGATTTCGTCGAGGGCCAGGCTGCTCAGCCATTGTTCGCGCAGGGCACCCAGCGGCTTGCCGCCGGGTTCATCCAGCGCGTGGATTGATTCCCGCAGCAGCGGCGAGACGACGATGACGCGGCAGCCTGTCCAGCCAGCCGGGGTGGCGCTGGCGTCGATGTACAGCGTGCGCAGCTCGGCGGCTTCAAGAATCGTCACCTGATGCCGGGCGCCCGGGGCAATCCACACGGCGCGCGAGGGCGGCACGATGTAGCTGACAACGCCTTGCGCATCAACCTGTGGCGCCGAGGTGACCTGCACGATGCCGACGGCGCAATACGCCAGTTGCGCCCACCGATGGCTGTGCGGCTCGAAGTGCGTATCGACCGGCATGTTGCGCGTGCGCACGCGCACCGGGTGCTGCGGGCTGGGGATAAACCGGTCGGTGTCACCCAGCGGCACGGATTGGAGGAGGGCGGAGCGCGCCATGGCGAACGTGGGGTTTGCGGCCGGTTTGTCTGAAATTCGCTGAATGTTGGCTATTTGTCGCAATTCAGCACGCGAGGCCAATACTACGATAGCGCCATGACTATTTCAAGCACCTTTAACCAGCCTGCCGCCGGCGTTCCGTTGCGGGCTGACGCCAGCGTGATCGGTCTTGTCGGCACTGGCCACCTGATCAGCCATTTCAGCCAGCTGCTGCTGGCGCCGCTGTTCCCGTGGCTGAAAACCGAGTTCAACGTCAGCTATACCGAACTCGGCTTTCTGATGACGATCTTTTTTGTGGTGTCTTGCGCTGTGCAGGCGCTGTCGGGTTTTGTGGTCGACCGCTTCGGCCCGCGGCCCATCCTGTTTGCCGGCTTGACGCTGATCGGCATTGCCGCTTTTGGCTATTCGATCAGCACCAGCTACTGGATGATGGCTGGCTTTGTTGTGATTGCAGGCCTGGGTAACGGCGTGTTTCACCCCGTCAACTACACGCTGCTGAACCGCAAGATCAGCAGCGCACGCCTGGGCCATGCCTACAGCGTGCACGGTATTACCGGCAGCCTGGGTTGGGCGCTGGCACCGGCACTGCTGGTGCCTTTGGCGTTTGCGTTCTCGTGGCGGGTGGCACTGGCGTCTGCCGGTGCGCTGAGTTTTGCCGTGTTGCTGCTATTGTTGTTTAACCGCGACAAACTGACGCTCACGGTCGCTGTACCGGTAAGGGATGCCGCGGTGGCGGACAGCAGCCTGGACTTTTTGAAGATACCTGCTGTCTGGATGTGCTTTGCCTTTTTCTTCTGGTACGCCATTGTGCTCAGCGTGGTGCAGGCCTTTGCACCTGAAGCTGCACGGCAGCTGCACGGCGTGCCTTTGCCACTCGTGGCCATCTGCCTGACGGTTTACATGCTGGCGAGCGCAGGCGGCATGGTGCTGGGCGGTTTTCTGGCGTCCGACCCGGCGCGATGTGAACGGATTGTCGGAGCCGGTTTTGGCACGGCTGCCATCGTGGCGCTATTTCTGGCGCTGGGCAGCTTTGACGCATGGCTGGTGCCGGTGCTGTTCGGCGTGATGGGGTTTTCGTCCGGCATTGCGGCGCCTTCACGCGACCTGCTGGTCAAACGCTCGACGCCTGACAACGCATCGGGCCGCGTGTATGGTGTGGTGTATGCCGGCCTGGACATTGGTCAGGCAATCTCGCCGCTGATCTTCGGCACCATGATGGACCATGGCCAATACCAGGGCGTGTTGATCGGGCTGGCATTGCTGCAGAGCATATTGATCGCCAGTGCATTCAATGTCCGCAAGGTCAGGCGTACGGCGCTGGTCACGGCCTGATTGCGTTACCGGTCGCAATATACTCGCCGCATGACTTTTACAGGGCATGCGATGAAACCCACGATCCTCCGTTTTCCTGATACCCGCCGCGAGACTGCGTTGGCGGGTATGGCCCTTATGGCGGCCGCCACGCTGCTCGGGCCGCGCCTGGCACATGCCCAGACTGCGCCGTTTACGGACCGCCTCGTGGGCGATGTGGGTGGTGCGGTTTACAGCGCGCAAAGCATCATCCGCAGCAAGGGTAACGACACAACGGTGTTGCCTTATGGCTTTTTTGACTACGGTCGTTTTTTTGCGCGTGTGGACACGCTGGGCATCAAGACCGTGCCAATCGGTTACGGCTACCTTGAGCTGGCCGCGCGTGTCAGCCAGGACGGCTGGCGCGCCGATACCGCCTCACTGGCAGGCCTGACGGATCGCAAAACACCGGTTCCGCTGGGCATAGGCACCTTCCAGCAAACGCCTTACGGTGCCTTCTTCATCAACGCATTTGTAGATGCCAACAAATC
>JANYFF010000530.1 GCA_025362825.1 Polaromonas sp.
GTTGCAGTTGCCCGCGGCAACCAGCGCTCATGTTTGCTTGGTCCACTTGTAGACGACCGTTAGCAGCGCACCAACAGACAGGATGTGCAACCAGAAGAACAGCGCAATATCCACCAGCGAACCCAATGGTGGGCTGCCGGGCAGGCTGTTGCGTACAGCCGGTATGACAAATAAAAGTGCGGCTATCCACACCAGCATGCCGAACTCAACCTTGCGACCATTCAGGGCCACGTGTTTCGCCACGTTGAGCGCGCTGAGGACAACCATCGTCAAGGACGTCACCGCCATCAAGGCGAGGAAAATAATCGCTGGCGAACGGGAAAACGCATAGGTCAGTCCAACCTGCGTTTTGTCTCCTGTGGCTTCAACGGTTGCAGAAGCCGAAAAACCGTGCAGAACCTTGTCGAGCTCTACCCTTGCCAACGGACTCGCACCTTCACGCTTGACTTTAAAAAAGAACTCGCCGCCGTGCTGGTCAAACGGGTATTCCAGCGCATCGCCATATTGAACCGGAACGTTGACGGACCACGCAGCAGGAGCGTCGCCCTTTTTGAAGGTATGGGTGAGTACCGAAGCGCCAGTATCAAGTTCAACGGAGATGTCCGCAGTCAAACGGCCACCAGTGGCAACGCCCGGCGACGCCATGTCTGGCAGAAAAGTAAAGGTGGCCAGATCACGCGCCAGATCAACATTCAGGAGATGGACATCAAAATGCAGCGCATCGTTTTCGATACCGTTCATCACCGTTTTCGGGTGGCCCTCCCGGGTAAACATTACAAAAACAGAAATGTACAGCAGCAAAAAGAGGGAAAAAAGTACCAGCAGTGGGTGCTTTGAAAAAAGGCTTGGTTTATCGCTCATGCATACCCTTAAGTTTTTTTGGAATAGACGAATTACACAATTGCATCACTTTGTTACAAGTGTAGGTTGTTCCGCCCCTCTCTTCGTCACTCAAGAGGAATCACGCAGGAGCCATCAGGTGCGATGTGTGCCGGTGAAGTTAAGGTCGCCGCCTGTCGCAAATTAACGACCCTCAGAATTTAACGAACTTGTCAAACCGTTCTCGCCTCTGTACATTGACTTTTTTGAAGGATCCGCAATGCCTGCCGAAGTTGCCGCCACGTCTCCACAACCGCCCCTCCCTCCTTCAAGCCCGGCCCCGAATTCGCCGGCAAACTCACCCGCCTCCCAGCACATCCGCCTGACTTCCCATGCCAGCGGTACCGGCGCGATCCCCATCCACTGGGCCGCAGCTACCCCAACCGAGCGCGGCCCGGTCGTCGGCACCACCACCAACCGCAGCCGGCGCAACGTGATCGGCACGCACAGTGGCTCTTACAGCATCTACCGGGCGCTGGCCGTGGCCTCCGGTGCGCTCTCGGCCAAACACAAGGCCGACCTGACCAACACTTCGCCCACCGACATCATTGGCCCCTACCCGCAATGGAGCGAGCCCGGCCGCATCGTCGCAATGGACCCCTGGGGCGCAACCGTCGCCGACGTTTTTGCCGCCGAGCTGGCCGCCGGCTATGACATCCGCCCGACCATTGCCGTGACACAGGCCCATGTCATCCTGCCGGAGGTGATTGAAGCGCTGCAGTCCGGTCGGCTAAAAGCTGACGGCAAGTTCCTGACTGCAGGCGGCGCGGCTATGGTGACCAAGGTGGCGGTTGAACCGGTCTGGTACCTGCCCGAAGTTGCCAAACGCTTTGGCTGCACCGAGGCCGACCTGCGCCGCGTGCTGTTTGAAGAAACCGGCGGCATGTACCCCGAACTGGTCACCCGCAGCGACCTCGAAGTCTTTTTGCCCCCTATCGGCGGCCTCACCGCCTATATCTTCGGCAACCCGCGCGACCTGGCGAATCCTGAAGTCGAGCTGACGGCTCGCGTGCATGATGAATGCAATGGTTCCGACGTTTTTGGTTCCGATATTTGTACTTGCCGGCCCTACCTGACCCATGCGATTGAAGAATGCATCCAGGGCGCCCAGCGAGGCGGTGTGGGCCTGGTGTCGTACTTCCGCAAAGAAGGCAGGGCCCTCGGTGAAGTCACCAAGTTCCTGGTTTACAACGCCCGCAAGCGTCAGGTTGGCGGCGACACCGCCGACCAGTACTTCAACCGCACCGAATGCGTCGCCGGCGTGCAGGACATGCGCTTTCAGGAACTTATGCCCGACGTACTCAACTGGCTGGGCATTACCAAAATCCACCGGCTCGTTTCGATGAGCAATATGAAGTACGACGCCATCACCCGCGCCGGCATTGAAGTGGTCGAGCGCGTCAACATCCCCGACCACATGATCCCGGCCGACGCTCAGGTCGAGATGGACGCCAAGATGGCCGCCGGCTACTTCACGCCTGGTGCCGTGCCCGACGCTGAAGAGCTCAAAAAAGCCAAGGGACGCAGCCTTGATGCCTGATGTGCACCCGACCCCCTCTGCTACTAAAATCATAGCTTCAGGCGCCCGTTTTACGGACGCTGTAGCAGAATTACGCTCCACAAAAACGATACGCGCACGGGCCAAAGCCCTGCTGGCGCGTGCCCGGCGCGGCGAGTCTGCCTGGTTTGTGGTCAACGACGGCGCCATGGTCACCAGCGCCATGCTGGTCGCCGAGCTGACCCGCGCACGCTACCCTGACCTGAACATCCCGTACCACAGCCGCTGGCGGCATTTCGAGGCTGGCGGTGTTGACCGAGCCGGCCAGCTGGATGCCGCCCTGAAAAACGCCTCTACCGCCAGCAAGGCCCATGCGCGCATCGACCTGGCGCTGGTCAGCGTGCTACTGGACGCCGGCGCCGGCCCTGACTGGCGCTATTGCGAGGCAGCCCACGCCCATCGACCCGCGCACGAATACAGCCGCTCCGAAGGCCTCGGCGTTGCCAGCTTTCACGCCTTCATGGCCGGCCTGTTCTCAAGCAACCCTGCGCAACCCCTTCAGGCCGATGCGTTGGGCCTGCAGGCCGTCACGGCCGACAAACTGGGCGAAGCCTTCCAGGTCAAGACAGACAACCAGCTGGTCGGGCTGGAAGGCCGCGCCGCGCTGCTGCGACGCCTGGGCAATGCGCTGCAGGCGCAGCCCGTGCTATTTGGTCAGCCGGGCCGCCCCGGGCATCTGTTTGACCTGCTTGCCAAAGACCGTAAGACCATACAGGCGCATGACCTGCTTTCGGTGCTTTTAACTGGCCTGGCCCCCATCTGGCCTGCGCAGAATGCTATTGATTCAATAGCACTAGGCGATTGCTGGCGCCACGCCGCTGCGCTGGGCGACGACGCCGGCAGCGCCACCAGCGGCTGGATGCCGTTTCACAAGCTGTCGCAGTGGCTGACCTATTCATTGCTGGAGCCGTTTGAATGGGCCGGCATCAAGGTGGAGGGCCTAGACGCGCTCACTGGCCTGCCTGAATACCGCAACGGCGGGCTGTTTCTGGATGCCGGCGTGCTGCGCCTCAAGAACGCAAGCCGCCCCGGCCACCTGTATGCCGCCGGCGATGAATTGATAGTCGAATGGCGCGCTCTGACGGTCGCCCTGCTCGACGAGTTGGCCCCGCTGGTGCGCGAGCAGCTCGGCCTGACCGAAGTCCAGATGCCGCTGGCTTGCGTACTCGAGGGCGGCACCTGGGCCGCAGGCCGGGCCCTCGCCCAGCAGTTGCGCGGCGGTACGCCGCCACTGAATATCATCAGCGACGGCACAGTGTTCTGACGCCAATTTCTCTACCAAGTTACTCAAATATGACCTCCTACGACACCAGCAAAGTCCATCTAATCGACCACCCGCTGGTCCAGCACAAGCTGACCCTGATGCGCCGCAAAGACGCCTCGACCAACACCTTCCGCACGCTGCTCAACGAGCTCAGCATGCTGCTGGCTTACGAGGTCACACGTGACATGCCGATGCAGGACATTGAGATCGAAACGCCCCTCGAAGTCATGACCTCCAAGGTCATTGACGGCAAGAAGCTGGTGTTTGTGTCCATCCTGCGTGCCGGCAACGGCATCCTGGAAGGCATGCTCAGCGTGGTGCCGGGCGCACGCGTTGGTCATGTCGGCCTGTACCGCGACCCCAAGACGCTAACCGCCGTCGAGTACTACTTCAAGATGCCGCACGACATGGAGGCGCGCGACGTCATCATCGTGGACCCGATGCTGGCAACCGGCAACTCGGCGGTGGCTGCCGTCGAGCGCCTGAAGGAGCTCAACCCCAAGTCGATCAAGTTCGTCTGCCTGCTAACCTGCCCCGAAGGCATTGCAGCACTGCAAAAAGCCCATCCTGACGTACCCATCTACACCGCAGCCATTGATCGCCAGCTCAACAGCCACGGCTACATCCTGCCGGGCCTGGGCGATGCTGGCGACCGCATTTTTGGAACAAAATAGATCCAAATCGCGTCCTGGCCCCCGTATTTCGGTCATATATAGCTATATTTTTAATAGCAAATCACCTCAAATTACCTCAAATAACTTTTATGCACTACTTGACCATCCCGCGGCAACTTTGGCGTTTTCTGGTCCTGGG
>JANYFF010000327.1 GCA_025362825.1 Polaromonas sp.
CTGTTTGGCAGCAGCATCTACAAGATCGATATCGGCATGCCCAAGGAGCCGATCTTCATCATGGAGTCAACCTTCCAGGGCGGTGTGTTGATCAACAAGGAAGACCTGATTGCCGCTGCGATTGCAGCTGGGCTGGTCGCATTGCTGAGCATCTTTTTCCAGAAGACCTCCACCGGCCGGGCCTTGCGTGCAGTCGCCGATGACCACCAGGCAGCGCAGTCGATCGGCATTCCACTGAACCGCATCTGGTTCATCGTCTGGTGTGTGGCTGGTGTGGTCGCGCTGGTGGCTGGGATGATCTGGGGCAGCAAGCTGGGTGTGCAGTTTTCACTCGCGACCGTCGCCCTGCGCGCTTTACCAGTGGTGATTCTGGGCGGCCTGACTTCGGTGCCCGGCGCCATCATCGGCGGGCTGATCATCGGCGTCGGCGAAAAGCTGTCAGAGGTCTACCTCGGGCCGTTTGTTGGCGGTGGCATCGAGATCTGGTTTGCCTACGTGCTGGCGCTTGGTTTCCTGCTGGTCAGGCCTCAAGGCTTGTTTGGTGAAAAGATCATCGACCGCGTATAGAAATGACAGCCCCCACGTTTTTCACTTCGTGTAATGCACTGCCCCCCGAGGGGCCGCTGCGCCTGCGGCCTGGCAGAGCCAGTTCCGCGGCCCCTGCTTGCGAAAACCCCACTTCGGTGAATGCCGGATTTATTTCAGCCGTTAACGGGCCACATATCCATGCTTTACAGAGAAAACGGTCAATTTAAAACGACATACCGGTCGGATCAACAGATATTTCCGATCCGGCAGGACCGGGTGCTGGTGCTGCTGTTCCTGCTGGTGGCTTTTGTGGTCGTCCCGATGCTGGCGAGTGACTATATTTTCCGCGCCATCCTCATTCCCTTCCTGATCATTTCACTGGCCGCGCTGGGTGTGAATATCCTTGTAGGTTATTGCGGTCAGATCTCGCTGGGATCGGGCGCCTTCATGGCGGTGGGCGCCTATGGCGCGTATAACTTTTTCGTGCGCGTGCCCAATATGCCGCTGATTCCGGCGCTGATTCTCGGCGGACTCTGCGCCATGCTTTTCGGCATTCTGTTTGGCCTGCCCAGCCTTCGGGTCAAAGGCCTCTACCTTGCTGTTGCAACCCTCGCCGCACAATTCTTCAGCGACTGGATGTTCCTGCGCATCAAGTGGTTCACCAACGATTCGCCATCCGGATCGGTGTCGGTGTCACAACTGCAAGTGCTGGGCTTTCCCATCGAAAGCGCACAAAGCAAATACTGGCTGTGCCTGTCGCTGCTGGCTGTGATTGCGCTGCTGGCCAAAAACCTGGTACGCGGCGCCATAGGCCGCGAATGGATGGCCATACGCGACATGGACGTTGCGGCTGCCGTCATAGGCATCCGGCCGATGTACGCCAAGCTGAGCGCCTTTGCAGTCAGCTCCTTCATCATCGGCGTGGCAGGTGCGTTGTGGGGTTTCATTTATCTTGGCGCGTGGGAGCCCGCGGCCTTTTCGGTCGATTTTTCATTCCGTCTGCTGTTCATGGTCATCATCGGCGGCATGGGCTCCATTCTCGGAGGCTTCCTTGGTGCAGCCTTCATCACCATCCTGCCCATCGTGTTGAACCAGGCCTTGCCCCCCCTGTTCAGGCTCGTTGGATTTGACATCGGCACAGCTGGGGTTTCACATACAGAACTGATGATCTTCGGCGGTCTGATCGTCTGGTTTTTGATCGTTGAACCGCATGGGCTGGCGAAGTTGTGGTCGGTTGCAAAACAGAAGTTGCGCTTGTGGCCTTTTCCCCACTAAAAGCGGTCGGCAGTTTGCTAGCCAATGCTCGCAACTACCGATGCATTGAATGCCGTTTGTTTGTTTACTCAGATGTTTATCAGGTATTGATTTCCGGCGTGTAATTTTTAAATTTTCAGGAGACAGCAATGAAGATTAGCAATTTGATTCTGGCAGTGGCTGCAATAGCCGCTGGCGCTTCGTCCATGGTGACGACCAGCGCATTTGCGCAGGCGAAAGAGCAGTTCTTTCCGCTGCTGTCCTACCGCACCGGCCCGTATGCGCCCAATGGGGTGCCATGGGCCAACGGCAAGCAGGACTATCTCAAGATGGTCAACGCACGGGATGGCGGCGTCAATGGCGTCAAGCTGACCTATGAAGAATGCGAAACCGGTTATGCCACCGACAAGGGCGTCGAGTGCTATGAGCGCCTCAAGGGCCGCCCCGGCGTTGCGCTGTTTGACCCGCAGGCTACCGGCATCACCTTTGCCCTGACCGAGAAGGTGCCCACCGACAAGGTGGCGCTGCTGACACTGGGCTATGGCCTGTCGGTCGCGCAGGACGGCCAGGCCTTCAAATGGAACTTCCCGCTGATGGGCAGCTACTGGACGGGCGCCGACATCCTGATCCAGCACATCGGCAAAAAAGAAGGTGGCCTTGACAAGCTAAAGGGCAAGAAGATTGCGCTGGTTTACCACGACTCCCCTTTCGGCAAGGAGCCCATCCCGGTGCTGCAGGAGCGCGCCAAAATGCATGGCTTCGATTTGCAGCTGATCCCCGTGACGGCGCCCGGCGTTGAACAAAAATCAGCCTGGCTGCAGGTGCGCCAGAGCAAACCTGACTTTGTGTTGCTGTGGGGCTGGGGCATCATGAACTCCACCGCGCTCAAGGAAGCCCAGGCCACCGGCTATCCGCGCGACAAGATGTATGGGGTGTGGTGGGCTGGTGCGGAGCCTGACGTCAAGGACGTTGGCGAAGGCGCCAAGGGCTACAACGCGCTGGCACTGAACACCTCCGGCCAACAGCCGAAAGTCATTCAGGACATCCTCAAATACGTTCATGCCAATGGCCAGGGCACAGGACCGAAGGACGAAGTCGGGCAGGTGCTGTACACCCGCGGCGTGATCATCCAGATGCTGAGCATCGAGGCGGTTCGCCGTGCTCAGGAGCGTTTCGGCAAGGGTAAGGTCATGACAGGTGAACAGGTTCGCTGGGGTCTTGAAAACCTGTCGCTCGACCAGAAAAAGCTGGATGCATTGGGCTTTACCGGCATCATGCGGCCACTGTCCACGTCCTGCTCCGACCACATGGGCTCGACTGCTGCACGCGTGCAGACATGGGATGGCAGCAAATGGAACTTCACGTCTGACTTTATCCAGGCTGATGAGCAGATCCTCAAGCCGATGATCAAAACCGCGGCAGACAAATACCTGGCCGACAAGAAGATGACGCGCCGCGCGCCGGCCGACTGCCAGTCTTGATCGGCGGGCCGCTCACACTGGCTTTGCCAGCCACTGACGGCACCCTCCCCAACCCCTCCCGCCGAGCGGAAGGGGGCGCGGCTCTCGCGAGCCGCCAGCCTTGAGGGCTGGGCCAACCGGCCAGAGCCTTCAAGACTGGTCAGGAAAATTTATGGACACACTCAACATTGTTTTAAACGTCAACGGCATCGAGGTGATCTACAACCATGTGATCCTCGTACTCAAAGGCGTGTCGCTGCAGGTGCCGCAGGGCAAAATCGTCGCCATACTCGGCGGCAACGGTGCGGGCAAGACCACCACACTGCGCGCGATCTCCAACCTGCTGCAGGGCGAGCGTGGCGCTGTCACCAAGGGCTCGATTGAGCTGCGCGGCGAGCGTATTGAAAACCTGTCGCCCGCCGACCTGGTGCAGCGCGGTGTGGTGCAGGTCATGGAAGGCCGGCACTGTTTCGCTCACCTGACGATCGAGGAAAACCTGCTGACAGGCGCCTACACGCGCAAAAGCAAGGCCGAGATCGCGGCCAACCTTGAAAAGGTCTACACCTACTTTCCGCGGCTGAAGACCCGGCGCACCTCACAGGCGGCATACACATCGGGGGGCGAGCAGCAAATGTGTGCCATAGGCCGCGCACTGATGGCAAGCCCCACCATGGTTCTGCTTGACGAGCCGTCAATGGGCCTGGCGCCGCAGATTGTTGAGGAGGTTTTCGAGATCGTGAAAGACCTCAACCAGCGGGAGAAAGTCACCTTTTTGCTGGCCGAGCAAAACACCAACATGGCACTCAAATATTCGGACTACGGCTACATCATGGAGAGCGGCCGCGTTGTGATGGATGGCGT
>JANYFF010000573.1 GCA_025362825.1 Polaromonas sp.
TCACGGGCCAAGACGAATCTGGCCGATCGACGGTGCTATTTGACAGCGCCGCGCCCAACGTCAACGTCGGCGGAATCGCTGCGAGTGCCGGCATGACCGATATTTGGGCTTTCAAGCACTGCCCTGTCTCGCTCTTCGGAACGCGAGACGATGGTGCAGATCCCTTTCGTTTCGACCCGCCAGGGCTTGGCGGACATCTGCGAATCGTGCATTCTGCCGAGAAGCCAGCTAATTACGACGCGGCCACCGATACGACAGCAATTCAGATGCACCCGCCACGCTTGCGCGCCAATGGCCACACTTGGGATCGCGGAGGCCAGAACGCTTTCAGTTCGCCGGTACATCGTTCCCAGAGCGTTGATTACGGGGTTTTGTTGGAAGGTTTGCGTACTTTGCGCCTGGATGATGGC
The DNA here is from genome assembly GCA_025362825.1 of Polaromonas sp. Lineage (GTDB taxonomy): Bacteria > Pseudomonadota > Gammaproteobacteria > Burkholderiales > Burkholderiaceae_C > Polaromonas. The sequence continues at coordinate 411 of JANYFF010000573.1, forward strand.
GACCGGGTGATGCGTCCAGGAGACACTGTCGTGCAGCTCTCAAATTGGCACGGCTGGACCAACCCAGATGAGCCGAGCCTGATGGCATTCGTCATGATGGGAAGCGCGACGTGAAGGAAGGCACACGATGCAGACGATAGCCAACCGGCCAGTGCGCCGAATTGTTACCGCAGATGGACCAGATGGTGGGTCGCTTGCGCTCAGCGATGGACCTGTCGAGGACGTGCTGTACGATCCCGCCAGAAAGGGATTCGAGAGCGCCCGCGTCTGGGCAACGGACCGTACCCCGGCTGTAGGACTAACAGCCGAGGAGGTCGCTGGCCTACCTGGTCTTATAGAACCTCCGCCTGGTGGAGCCCTGTTCCGGATCGTAACCGTGCCACCGGACCACGTGTGGCGTTCCGACGTCTCCGCCGAGGCAGCGCGTGCATTTTTTGTTGCCGCTGGGTCAGCGGATATATGGTGCGGTCCAGCGGCGCGCCATTTGTACATGCAGCAGAGCCGCTCACTGGATCTTTGCGTGGTGCTTGAGGGTGAACTGACCCTTGTCTTGGATACTACGGACGTCGTATTGAGGGCCGGTGATACCGTTGTGCAACGCGGAACTCGGCATGCGTGGAGCAACCGTTCAAGCCTCCCGGCCGTCCTGGCGATTTCATCTCATGACGCCGAGAGCCCCCCTGCTTGAATGTTTTGAATGGTCTTGGTCCCGGCGTACGTTGATAGACCGTGAGGCTGGTCGTGCAGCGTCCATGGTGGGTTTACCTCAAGTGACGCAGCGCAAAGCTGCCTGGAAGCCGCGCAGTCAGCCTTTTAATGGCTGCATCCTTTAGCATCCTCGGGGTTAACAGTGGTTTCTAGAACGCTACTTCCCAGTTCTCAGAATCGGCCGTTTCGGGGAGCCAGTAAATGCTGTTGATCCATCAACCGACCCAGACAATCAATCCGCTGGCTCGCCACGGCCGCCAATTGCGCTGAACTCACCAATCCAGGCGATATCTCAGCCAGCGGCACCAGCACAAAGGCGCGCTGCCACATGCGCGGATGCGGCACGGTCAATGTCGCCGATTCAACCCTTGCATCGCCATACAGCAGCAGGTCCAGGTCCAGCGTTCGCGGCGCGTTAGGATACGGCCTTTCGCGGCCGGCGGCCTCTTCAATTTGCTGCAACTGCGCCAGAAGCGCAGGCGCCGTGAGCGCTGTATCGATGGCGAGCACGGCGTTGAGGTAGTCCTCACCCGGCCGCAGGCTAGCGGTTACCCCCTGCGGGGCCGTTTTATAGAGACTGGAGACCTTGCCCAACTGCGTGAGCGGCAAGCGGGCGATGCTTGCAACAGCCGCCTTGAGGGCACTGGCCGCATTCCCGAGGTTGGCGCCCAGCGCGATGTAGGCCCTGACCATGCGCTTGCGCTGCCTGTAGCGGCTAAGGCTCAGGCGTCTGAAGCGGCGTTGCCTGCAAGTGGCCCGCCGTCATTGCCGCCACCCTCACCCCGGTTCACCGGCTTGCGGCGACGGCGGCGCTTTTTGGCGGGTGCGAATTCGCCTTGCGGTAAATCATCCGCCTGGCCGGACTGGCCTGCACCCGGACTGGCTTCATCGGGCGCTACCTGTGTAAATCGCGGATCGGGCGCTACTGCGTCAACACGCTTCACACGAACGCGTGGATGCTGCGGCTTTTGCAACTGGTCCTGGCGCATGGCTTCGATCATGGCGTGGCGCTCGTCGTCATAGGCGGTGCTGAATTTCTCCCACCATTCGGCAAGTTCCATTTCGATTTCGCCTGTCTGCGCACGCAGACGCAAAAAGTCAAAGCTGGCGCGAAAACGCGGCTGGTCCAGCAATGAATAGGGCGATGAACCCGTACGCTTTTCAAAGCGCGGCTGCATGGTCCAGATCTCGCGCATATCGGTGCCCAACTTGCCACGGCCCGACACATCG
>JANYFF010000576.1 GCA_025362825.1 Polaromonas sp.
TGCGTTCCGCATACTTGAGCAGAGGTGCAGCATTCTTGGACAGGTCGATGTCGTAGTAATCCAGACGCCACAGCAAAGGAGCGATGGCCACGTCCAGCATCGAGAAGTTGTCGCCCAGCATGAACTTGTTCTTCAGGAAAATCGGTGCCAGCTGGGTCAGGCGGTCCTTGATGTGCGAACGGGCTTTTTCAAGGGCTTTTTCATTGCCTTTTGATGCCCGCGATTCGAGTGTATTGACGTGAACAAACAGCTCTTTTTCGAAGTTCAGCAGAAACAGGCGCACGCGGGCACGGTCAACAGGGTCGCCAGGCATCAATTGGGGATGCGGAAAACGCTCGTCAATGTACTCATTGATGATGTTCGACTCATACAGAATCAAGTCACGTTCGACCAGGATGGGCACCTGGCCATACGGGTTCATGACGTTGATGTCTTCCGGCTTGTTGTACAGGTCCACGTCACGGATTTCAAAGTCCATGCCTTTTTCGAACAGCACAAAACGGCAACGATGCGAGAAGGGGCAGGTTGTGCCTGAATAAAGAACCATCATGGTACGGAACTCCTAAATGCAAAGGAGTGGACACACGAAAAGTGCCCACTCCAAAAGGTGCCGGAACCTGGCCCCGGCGAGAAAATTACTTGACGTCTTTCCAGAACGACGCGTTCAAGCGCCATGCAGCGAAGGTCATGAGGAGCAGAAAAAGTAGTACCCATACACCAATGCGCACGCGGGTGTTTTGCGCAGGCTCGCCCATCCACTGCAAATAACCCACCAGGTCACCGATAGCGGTGTCGTATTGCAATGGTGTCATGGTGCCGGGTGTTACTTGCTGCCAGCCCTTGAATATGGATACCTTATGGCCGTGTTCCTCAAGTTCTTCATACACTGGTTTGCGCTGGCCCTGAAGTTCCCACAGCACATTGGGCATGGCTACGTTGGGATAGGCCAGATTGTTCCAGCCGGTGGCTTTGTCGGCATCGCGGTAATACGTGCGGAGGTACGTGTAAAGGTAGTCGGCACCGGTTCCGCCGGCGCCCGAACGTGAACGGGAGATCACGGTGAGGTCGGGCGGGTTGGCGCCAAACCAGTCCTTGGCCTGCTTGGGGTCCATCGCGACCTTCATGGTTTCACCAACTTTTTCAGTCGTGAACAACAGGTTGTCCTTGATTTGCAGCTCTGTGAGGCCGATGTCCTTGAGCCGGTTAAACCGCATGTAGGCGGCCGAATGGCAATTCAGGCAGTAGTTAACAAACAGCTTGGCGCCGTTTTGCAGCGAGCCCAGATCGTTGGTCCTGCTCGGTGCCTTGTCCCACGCAGGGCCGCCTTCGTTGGCGCGCGCACCTGCTGCCAAGCCGAGTGTTGCGACCAAAACCAAAATAAGTCTTTTAATTGTTTTCATGTTGAGTGACTCCAGCTCAATGGGCTGCAAAAATAATGCGGTCAGGCACTGCCTTGAAGCTGCCCAGGCGGCTCCACCACGGCATCAACAGAAAAAATCCAAAATAAAAGAGGGTGCCGATTTGCGATACGCGCTCCCCGATAGCGGACGGTGGCTGAACGCCGAGGTAGCCCAAAATTAAAAAGTTGAGAACGAAAATGCCGTACAGGTACTTGTTCCAGCTCGGACGATAGCGAATCGACTTGACCTCGCTGTTGTCCAGCCATGGCAAGAAGAAAAGGATGATGACTGCGCCACCCATAACCACCACGCCCCAGAACTTTGCGTCAATCATGAGCATGGCAGCCGACGCAGCGACTGCCGCACCCAGCAGGACAGCCTTGAACAGCATCGGGATTTTCGTTTTGAAGGCTGCGAACAAACCACCAGCCAGCACGCAGGCAATCAGCGCGTACATCATTTCGCTCGTGATAGCACGCAACATGGAGTAGTACGGCGTGAAATACCAGACTGGCGCAATGTGTGCCGGGGTTTTCAACGGGTCAGCGGGAATGAAGTTGTTGTATTCGAGAAAATAGCCACCGAACTCGGGCGCCAAGAAAATAATGGCGGTGAAAACCATCAAAAACATGCTGACCGCGAAAATATCGTGCACCGTGTAGTACGGATGAAACGGGATTCCATCAAGAGGATGACCTTCGGCGTCTTTAGGGGCGTTCGGGCCTTTGATTTCAACGCCATCAGGATTGTTGGAGCCGACTTCATGCAGCGCAATGATGTGCGCAGCGACCAGGCCCAGCAGTACGAGTGGTACGGCAATGACGTGAAAAGCGAAGAAGCGGTTCAGCGTAGCGTCGCCGACCACGTAATCACCACGAATCAGCAGTGCAAGATCGGGGCCGATAAAGGGAATGGCGGCAAACAGGTTGACGATCACCTGGGCGCCCCAATAGCTCATCTGACCCCACGGCAACAGGTAACCCATGAATGCTTCGGCCATGAGGCACAGGAAAATTGCGCAGCCGAAAATCCAGATCAGCTCCCGCGGCTTACGGTAGCTACCGTAAATCAGGCCGCGAAACATGTGCATGTAAACGACGATGAAAAATGCCGATGCGCCGGTGGAGTGCATGTAGCGAATCAGCCAGCCCCACGGCACGTCGCGCATGATGTACTCGACTGAGCCAAACGCCAACGCGGCGTCGGGCTTGTAATGCATGGTTAGAAAGATGCCGGTGGTGATCTGGATAACCAGTACCAGCAAGGCCAGCGAGCCGAAAATGTAGAAAAAATTGAAATTCTTGGGGGCGTAATACTGCCCCAAGTGCTCGTTGTAGAGCTTGCTGGCGGGGAAACGGTTGTCGACCCAGTTCAACGCTTGTTTAGCGAGCGAGGCGTTGGGGGAAACTTCTTTGAATTCAGCCATCACGTGTCCTGTATCAGTGGGGTGCTTTGCGATTGCGTGAATCAGGTCTGACGGTTTTGTGGGGTACAAACATCAGCAAGATATTCAGGCGCGGTCGGCAGGTCTTTTGAATGAATCTGGAAAACCAGACGGTTTCAGGCCTTTTTGTCTTCACCAATCAGCAGCCGGGTGTCTGAAAGGTACATATGTGGGGGCACTTCGAGGTTGTCTGGCGCGGGCTTGTTTTTGTACACCCGGCCAGCCAAGTCAAATGTTGAACCATGGCAAGGGCACAAAAAGCCGCCTACCCAGTCGTCGGGCAGCGAAGGCTGGGCACCCGGCTGAAACTTGTCTGAAGGTGAGCAACCGAGGTGCGAACAAATACCAACGACCACCAGGGTGTCGGCCTTGATCGAGCGATTCTCGTTGCGGGCGTAAATGGGGGTGAGCTCGTCTTGCTTGCGCTTTGAATTGGGATCGGCCAGCAGGGCGTCCACCTTTGGCAGCGAGGCCAGTTGCTCGGGCGTGCGCTTGACGATCCATACCGGCTTGCCGCGCCATTCGACGGTTATTTTTTCACCTGGTTTGATGGCAGAAATGTCGACTTCGACCGCTGCACCGGCGGCTTTTGCGCGTTCTGAGGGCTGAAAGGTACTGACAAACGGCACCGCAACAGCGGCAACACCAGCACCACCGACAACGGCCGTTGCGACGATCCAGTTTCTTTTATCTTTGTCTAAAGGCGCGCCTTGGGGCACACCGTTCACGCTTGCTTGGGTCATGAGAGTCCTTCAAGAACTGGCTTGAAAAAGGCTTTTGGGGATAACCCGTAATTGTAGCGGAGCGCGAACTCGTCTTTCAAGCGGGCACCGTGACGCAGGCGGTGCTACACAGCGTTCACGCGACACAAGTGTGCAATTTTGAGGCCTTGGCGTGGTTTGTTTCAAACAAAAGTGGTGAGCTGATTTTGTCGACTGGCCAAACCCGCATAATCCGGTTTCGAAAGGTCACTTGAATGCGGCCACCACCAACCGAAAACAACGAACATACAGGAGCTGGCTATGGGAATGATGCAGGAATTCAAGGAATTTGCCGTCAAGGGCAATGTCATCGATCTGGCAGTTGGCGTGATCATTGGCGGCGCCTTCGGGAAAATTGTGGACTCGGTAGTCGGCGACCTGATCATGCCCGTCGTAGGTGCGGTATTCGGCAAACTGGACTTTTCAAGCCTTTTTGTGGTGCTGGGCAATGTGCCGGCCGGTACGGCAATGACGCTTGACGCCCTGAAAAAAGCCGGCGTTCCGGTTTTGGCGTATGGCAATTTCATTACCGTGGCGGTCAACTTTGCGATTCTGGCTTTCATCATCTTTTTGATGGTCAAGCAAATTAACCGGATGAAGAAGGAAGCCGCACCAGCCGCTCCGGCACCTGCAGCTATCGCAGAAGACGTGTTGCTACTGCGCGAAATCCGTGACAGCCTGAAGGGCCAGCAACCCCGCCTTTAAGAAAATTGCTATCGAATGAATAGCTAGAGGTGCCCGTAATACGGGGGCTACGGTTACTATTTACGTATTTTCAGGCCTGGCGAGCTGGCGCGCCATCCGTACCGCTGCAATCAGGCTGGACGCATCGGCCTTGCCGGTACCCGCAATATCAAACGCGGTGCCGTGGTCCGGGCTGGTGCGGACCAGCGGCAGGCCCAGCGTCACGTTGACGCCCTGCTCTACCCCCAGGTATTTGACCGGGATCAGGCCCTGGTCGTGGTACATCGCCACGACGACGTCGAACTCCCCGGCTTTGCCCTGCGTGTCGCGTGCGCGCATGAACACCGTGTCGGGCGCGAAGGGACCGCTGGCCTGCAGGCCTTCTGCGCACGCCGCTGCGATGGCCGGCGCAATGATGGTTTGCTCTTCACTGCCAAACAGCCCCGCCTCGCCCGCGTGCGGATTCAGGCCAGCAACGCCGATGCGCGGTGGCCGCCCAAGGCTGGCGCCCACCGCCTGATGGGTGATGCGCAGGGTCCGCAGCACATTGTCAAAGGTCACGGCGTCGATGGCCTGCCTGAGTGACATGTGGATGCTGACCAGCACGGTGCGGAGTTCATCGTTGGCCAGCATCATGCGCACCGGCACCTCACCGACAGGTTTGCCCAGAAAGGCCGCGGCCTCGGCCTGCAGCATTTCAGTGTGGCCGGGGAAATTGGCCGCCCAGCCACCGGCTGCCGACAACGCCTCCTTGTGGATGGGGGCTGTCACCATGGCGGCCGCCTCGCCAGCCAACACGGCGCGAGCCGCCCAGACGATGCAGTCTGCGGCAGCCTGTCCTGCCACAGCGCTTACCAGCCCAAACGGGACAGGCGCTGTTAGCAGA
>JANYFF010000005.1 GCA_025362825.1 Polaromonas sp.
GTAACTGGCAGGCTGAACTTGCCGAATGGCAGGGTCTGCTGATATCGGTACATGGCGCAGCCAGGGCCATGGCGCGCGCCATGCCCGGCTTGCAGGTCGATGCAAAACGCATGCTTGTCAATCTTGAAGCTGTTCGGGGCGAGACGCCCGAAGAGCTGGCGGATGAGGGCTTTGCTCCCGCGCTGGTAGAGCCTGCCTCGGTGCAGGCCATTTCGCAAGTCGCTTTCCTGCAGGGCTGCCTGGCTGCCATCGATGCCGCGGCCATTGCGATGCCAGCTAGCGCCTTTTAACACCGGCCCTGATTATTGACCCGGCCATGACTGTCACCATGCCAAAGGTTTTCCAGATCGTCGTTGCCGGTGCAGGCCTGATCGGCCGGCGCCATATCGAATTGATAGAGTCCAACCCGCACACCTGTTTGTGCGCCATTGTTGACCCGTCACCTGCATCCATCGGTTTTGCCGCAAGCCTGGGCATGCCGCACTTTGCCAGTCTTGAAGCGCTGTTTGCGCAGTCAACGGTGCCAAAGCCGGATGGCGTCATCCTGGCGACGCCCAACGATCTGCATGTGTCAGGTGCGCTGGCCTGCTTGCAGAACGGCGTCCCCGCCATCATTGAAAAGCCGGGGGCGGAATCGCTGGCAGCCGGCAGGCAACTGGTCACCGCGCTGGAGAAAAATCCGGTGCCCATGCTGGTCGGGCACCATCGCCGGCACAGCAGCACGCTGCAGCTGGCCAGGCGCGCCATCCAGGCGGGGCAGCTTGGCCGCATCGTCACCGTGATGGGCAGCGCGCAGTTCTACAAACCCGCCAGTTATTTCACGCAGGCGGCGTGGCGCAGCCAGGCCGGCGGCGGGCCCGTCCTCATCAACCTGATTCATGAGATGGACAACCTGCGCTACCTCTGCGGCGAAATCGAAGCAGTGCACGCGATGGCGTCCAGCGACGTGCGGAATTTTGCAGTTGAAGACACCGCCGTGATGACGCTGAAGTTCGTCAGCGGCGCGCTGGGTACCTTCACGCTGTCGGACACTGTGGCTTCGCCGCGCAGCTGGGAGCAGACCTCCGGTGAAAACACCGCTTACCCGCGCTACCCGTCAGAAGACTGTTACTTCATCGCAGGTACGCAGGGCTCGATGGCTGTGCCCACCTTGCGGACCTGGGCCTATGCGCATGGCGGCGAAGAGGCCGGCTGGTTCACGCCCTTTGTCGAGCAGACGCTGGCACTGGATACCGTCGATCCGCTGGCCGCGCAGCTGGAACACTTTTGCAACGTGATTGCCGGGACTGCTGAGCCCATCATCACGGTGGCTGATGCGCTGCAGAGCCTGCGGGCGGTAGAAGCCATCCGGCAGTCGATTGCCACTGGCCAGACGGTGGCGCTGGCCAGCCTGGCGTGATGCCGTATGCTGATGCATGACCACGCCGCCGAAATTCCCCTTAGATGAACGCGAAGTCGAGTTCAGCGCCATACGTGCGCAGGGTGCCGGCGGGCAAAACGTCAACAAGGTGTCCAGCGCCATCCATTTGCGCTTCGACATCCATGCGTCGTCGCTGCCTGACGACGTCAAGGCGCGGCTGCTGGCCCTGAACGACAGCCGCATCACACAAGAGGGCGTGCTGGTGCTCAAGGCACAGCAACACCGTACCCAAGAAATGAACCGCAGCGACGCGATGGATCGGCTGCAGGAGGTGGTGGATGGCGTATCGTCGCCACCGAAGGCCAGACGCGCCACCAAGCCCACGTATGGTTCAAAGCAGCGCCGGCTTGAAGGCAAGAGCCAGCGCTCGACCATCAAGGGCTTGCGTGGCCGGGTGGATGAGTAAAGGCAGCTGCTTTAATATTTTGTCAATAAAAAGCAGCCATGGCCCCCGTATTATGGTTGCCTTTTGCTATTAAAAACATAGCAAGCGATTTTTGCCTTCCATTTCTACATCATTCGTGAACGCGAAGGCGAAGCGACGGCAGTACAGACGTACGGATAGCGAAGCCGACAAAGTGCACGGATGATTTAGAAGTGGCGTCAGTCCAGCTTCGCGCCCGAGGCCTTGACGGCATCGGCCCAGCGCGGCATTTCCTGCGCCAGAAACTGGGCAAACTCATCGCTGCCCATGAAAGCCGGATCGGCGCCCTGGGTGACCATGCGGTTGCGAACTTCAGGGCTGGTCATGACCTGCCTGAAGGCGTCGCTTAATTTGGCGGTCACGTCCTTCGACAAACCAGCCGGTGCGAGGAAGCCATAAAACCCCACGACCTCAAAACCCTTCACCCCAGACTCGATCACCGTTGGCACATCGGGCAGGGCGGGGTTGCGTTCCTTGCTGGTCACGGCCAGCGCGCGCACCTTGCCCTGCTTGTGATAGTTGGCGGCCTGCGGAATGGACTCGCCCATGAACTGCACCTGCCCCGCCATCAAATCGGTAAAGGCCGGCGCGCTGCCGCGGTAGGGAATGTGCACCATGAACAGGCCGGTGGCGTTCTTGAACATCTCCGGCACCAG
>JANYFF010000006.1 GCA_025362825.1 Polaromonas sp.
GCCGGGCCAGAGCCGCGGTAGGGTACTTCGACAAACTGCGTGCCCGACATCTGGCTGAACAGCTGCACCGACAGGTGCATGGCGGTTCCGTTGCCGCCGTGGCCGATGGACAGTTTGCCAGGTGATGACTTGGCCAGCGCAATCAGTTCCCGCTGATTTTTGGCCGCAAGCGAGGGATGGCCTATCAGCACGAACGGTATGGCGGCCAGCATGGTGACGGGTTTGAAGTCCTTGACGGGATCGAAAGGCATCTGCGGATACAAACTGACATTGGCCGATAGGCCCCCGGCAGCGCCCACGCCAATCGTGTAGCCGTCGGCCGGAGCCTTGGCTACCACGGTCAAGCCGATGTTGCCGCCAGCGCCCGGGCGGTTGTCGACGATGACTTGCTGACCGAGTTTTTCATTGAGCCGCGGGACCAGCATGCGCACAACGGCGTCGGAGCTGCCGCCAGGCGGAAACGTCACAACCATGCGGATGGGTTTTGTCGGGTAGTCCGCGGTTTGTGCCAGCGCTCCCCCCACCAGCAGGGTGGTGCCGGCCAGCAGCGCCAGCAAGGTGTGCTTTGGGATGTGCTTCATGGAGGTGTCTCCTCTTAGTTGTTGTCTTTGTCGTTTTCAGCTGCCATTGAAACCCATATCAATTCATTCGTAAAATGAAAAATTACGAAGAAATTATGATTTTTATTCATGAATAAAAGCTTCACGCCCACGGTACGCCAACTGCGCGTTTTTGTTGCGGTCTACAACCTGGGCAAACTCAGCGCGGCGGCCGAGCAGCTTTTTGTGACGCAGTCTGCCGTCAGCGTGATGATCCGCCAGATGGAGCAAGGCCTGGGCGCGCGCCTGTTCGACCGCACCACGCGCTCGCTGCAGCCAACGCAGGCCGCACGGGAGGCCGTGGTCGTGGCAGAACGCATACTGCGCGATGTTGATTCACTGGGCGGCAGTTTTCGCGACCTCAGTGGCCTGCGCCGCGGGCGTGTGTGCGTGGCTGTCACGCCTACGCTGGCGGCTTTTGTGATGCCGCCGGTCATCCACCGCTTTGCCGCGCTGTACCCCGACATCCGAGTGGTGGTGGACGACTGCGCACCAGACCAGTTCATGTCGCGCGTGATGGGCGAGCATGTTGACTTTGGCATTGGCACACCCGAGAAAATGCTGGCCGACGCTGACCTCCAAACGCTGATACCCGACCACCTCAGTCTGGTTTGCACGCCCGACCATGCGCTGGCCAAGCAAAAGACGGTGCGCTGGGCTGACCTGGCCGGCCATCCGGTGATCACGGTGCGCCCGGGCTATGGCATACGCCCGATGATTGATGCGACTGCAGCCGGCGCGGGCGTCCTGCTGGATGTGGTCAATGAGGTGTCGTTTCTTTCAACTGCGCTTTGGATGACATCGTGTGGGCTGGGAGCGTCCATCATGCCATCGGCTTTTGCCACCTACAGCGCCTATCCGGACCTGGTCATCAAGACGCTGGCCGGACCGCGTGTGTCACGCGATATTTCGGTGGTTACAAAGCGTGGACGTTCTCTGTCTGCGGCGAGCCAGAGTTTTGTTGACGTGATGCACGCCGTCCTGGGCAAACCTGTCAGAGCATCTCGTCAGGCGCAAAAGGCGAAATGAGGTCTACCATCAGGCGCAGGCCCAGGCTCGCATCGGGCTCGATGGATGTGTCTTTCAGGCCGGAGCCTTGGGGGGCGTGCCATATCAAACGCCCTTCTGACAGCTCCATGCGGTAAGACCGCGTGGCGAGGCCCGGCTCGATCAGGTTGGTGGCCTCCAGTGCCAGCTTGCCATTGCGGATGACGATGGCGATTTCACTGTTTTGCAGTTTGGATCGCAAATCCAAGTTCATGGAGCCGACCACCAGCAGTCGGCTGTCCACGACCACCACCTTGGCATGCAGGCTGGCGCGTGAGGAGCCGGTTGAACTGCCAGTAGAGCCGCCAGTGGCGCCGCCGAAGCTGGTTACCGAGCCCTCCTGCTCGGCCCGCATTTCATACAGCTCAATGCCCATGGCCAGCAGGTCCTTTCGGTAGCGGGCATAGCCGGCATGTGCGGCGGGTGCGTCGTTGGATGCCAGCGAGTTGGTCAGCACGCGGACGCGTACCCCGCGGCGGCGGATCTCGGCAAACTGCGCCATCATCATTTTTCCGGGCACAAAGTAGGGCGAAACAACCAGCAAGTCGGTTTTTGCCTCCGCCATGATCTGCAGCAGTCCATCGACCGTGGTGTCCTGTGATTCTTCGACGCTGTCGGCATCGGCGGCGATTTTGGACGGTTTGTCGGCCAGCAGCACCGAGGGGGCCCAGGTCCAGGTCAGCAGGCGCAGGTCGGTGGAATCGGGCAGCGCCTCTATGGTGGTGGTGCCTCCGCCAGGTGTGGTGGCGATGCGCGTCACAGTGGTTTTGTTGGGCACCCCGGCTTCATCCTGCATCTGTGCTGGCACTGGTGGGTCAGTTTCAAGGTCGCGCGGTTTGTTGGCGCCTGCCGGGGGCTTGAGTTTGATGATGTCGTCCAGCGTCATCAGCGATTGCGCCGGGTAGGCCAGCGGATTGTTCCAGTACTGGTCAAAACTGCGCGACAGGTCGCGCGCTATTCGGCCAGCTGCCAGCACATCAATATCCACAAAGTTGGTGCCTTCGCTCTGGCCAAAATAGGTCTCGCCAATGTTGCGGCCACCGGTGATGGCGACAGCGTTGTCGGCGACCAGCATCTTGTTGTGCATACGCCGTTGCAGTCGGGCCACGTCCCGCAGACTGCCTAGAATGCGAAAAATAGGTGAAGCCCGGCTGCTCGGCAATGGGTTAAATAGGCGCAACTCGATGTTCTTTTCAAACGCCAGCTTGAGTACCTGGGCGTTTTTTCCGGCTGTGTTGAAGTCGTCGAGCAAGATGCGCACCCGCACGCCACGTTGGCCGGCTTCCCGCAGGGCGTCGAGCATGCGTTCGGTCGAGTCATCCGCGTTGATGGCGTAGTACTGCAGATCCAGCGTTTTTTGGGCGGCCTTGATCAGTGTCATGCGGCTGGTAAAAGCCAGCTCTGCACTGCCGACCATGGCAAACCCGGAGTCATTGCGGGTACCTGCCTTGGCGGCTCGTGCAGCCACGGCCTGGCCCAGCGTTGTATCGGCATTGCTGGCCAGCGCGGTCGAAACGGGCCGGTCAATATCGCTGGGTAGAGATGCACAACCCGTCAGCCAGAAACCCACCATCAACATGCAAAGCCAGAGGGCGTTTGCGGGTCGCTGGCCGGCAGTGCGCGCAGGCGTGGGAGACATCAAGGAAGGCGCTGCTAGGGACAGCGTAAATTGGCTTTGCATATTGCCTGCACTTTAGCGCAGGCACCCGGTACTGGCCGCAAGCCCGCTGGAAATTTTGCCGCTTTGTGCTGTAGGCGCCTGCCGTGACAGCGGCGTTCAGGCCGACAGGGCTTCCCAGCGCTCCATGGCCGCCATCAGTTCTTCCTCGATTTTGGCGTTGCGCGCTGTCAGTTCGGCTGCGCGTTTGGCGTTGCTGGCATACAGCGTGCCGTCAAACAGCTCCTGCTCGATGGCCTTTTGCTGCGACTCCAGCGTCTGGATGATGGCGGGCAGACCGTCGAGTTCGCGTTGCTCCTTGTAGCTAAGCTTCTTTTTTGATAGCGCATCAGGCAGGCTTTTCGGGGGCTGGGGCGTGTTTTTACTGGTATTTTTACCCCCAGAGGCTGCTGCAGGTGTATTTTTGGCGCTGCCGGTGATCTGTGCCGCGCGTTTGGACTGCGTGATCCAGTCGGTCACGCCGCCTTCGTACTCGCGCCAGAAGCCCGGGTTGTCCGGCGTGCCTTCATAAGCGATGGTGCTGGTCACCACGTTGTCCAGGAAGCGCCTGTCATGGCTGACCAGGAAAACCGTGCCGGCGTAGTTCTGCAGCAGGTCTTCAAGCAGTTCCAGCGTGTCGATGTCGAGGTCGTTGGTCGGCTCGTCCAGCACCAGCACGTTGGCCGGACGGGCAAACAGGCGCGCCAGCAGCAGGCGGTTGCGTTCACCGCCGCTCAAACTGCGAACCGGGGATCGCGCTCGCTCGGGGCTGAATAAAAAGTCGGTCAGGTAACTCTTGACATGTTTTTTGGCGCCATTGATTTCGACCCACTCG
>JANYFF010000011.1 GCA_025362825.1 Polaromonas sp.
GACCTGCTGAGCAAAAACCGCCGGCTTGAAACCCACTTTCAGTGGGTACTCAAAAACAAGACCCGTTCGGTCAAGGCACTGCTGGACGGCATGAGCCGCGCAGGTGCAGTGTCGATTGACTCGCGCGAAGTCGAGGCAACCGCCACCAGCATGGTGGTGGTGCTGACTTACTGGCTGAGTTTTGAATACGTCCGTGACCCGCGCAATGCACTCGAGCCTGAAAACGCCCAGGCGGCGCTTCTGCGGGGCGCGCACCACGTGTTGAATCTGCTGATTCCCTATCTCGAACAAAGCCAGCGCGCCCATTTGCAGGCGCTGGTGGGCGCCTACAGTACGCCAGCAAACGGTCCGGCCGCCCTGTCCCGGCCCTGAGCGGGCAATTTCAATCCACCAATAACAACAGTTAACAATAAACACAAGGAGACAACATGGCCAAATGGACCGCTTTCCCCCATGCCGGCGACTACGCATTTGATGCGGCCAGCCTGAAAAAGAGCTGGGCAAGGCTGCATCAGGGTGATTGCGAGCCCCTGCCCAAAGACGCTGCCGTGCTGCAAGCCTGGGTACTGTTTCACAACGGCGATTTCCAGAAAGCGCTTGAGGCCGGCCTGAAAGCCGGCGGTGACGGCATCACCGTTGCCAACAAGGCGACCGGCATCTACGCCAACTACCTTGAGACAAAAGAAAAAACCAAGCTCGAAATGTTCATGGAAGTCGCCGAGCGCGCCGAAGCCCAGCAAAAGGCCGACCCGAAGAACGCCAACGCCTACTACTGGCAGGCCTACGCGCTGGGGCGCTACGGCCAGGGCATCAGCGTAGCCAAGGCGCTGGCCCAGGGCTTGGGTACCAAGGTGAAAAATGCGCTCGAGCAGACCATCAAACTGCAGCCCAAGCATGCCGATGCCCACATCGCGCTGGCCGCCTTTCATGCCGAGGTGATAGACAAGGTTGGCTCGCTGATAGGCGGTATGACCTATGGCGCCAAAAAAGACACCGGCCTGAACCTGTTCAAGGAAGCGTTAAAGCTGAATCCCACCTCGGCGATTGCCATGATCGAGCACGCCAACGGCATGGTCATGCTGGAAGGCGACAAAAAAATGAAGGATGCCACCAAACTCTACGAGCACGCCGCCGCCAGCAAACCGCTGGACGCGATGGAACGCCTCGACGTGGAGATGGCCAAGGCTGAACTGGAAGACTGAGCAGCCAGACCGACAGGCGAAAGCCGCTGCCGCAAGGTCGCGGTTTTTTACGTCCAGACCTTCTTGTGTGCTATGTTTTTTATAGCTAGAGACGTCCGTTTTACCCGGGCAGCGGGCCTAAAACACTCCCAGAACAGCCTTGAAGGCATGAAAACTCAGTCTGAAGACTGTTTCCAGGGCTTACCGCGGTACCAGGCGTGTTGGGCCAGGCGCAACATGGGTTTGTCGCCCGCGGTATCGCCATAGGCATGGAGCGTAACCGCTGCGTCGGCGCCAAAGCGGTCGCGCATCCAGGTCGTCAGGCGCAGCACTTTTTGCTCGCCGTAGCAATTAGGTGTTCGCATCAGGCCGGTCAGACGTCCGCTATTGACTTCCATTTCAGTGCAGATCAGGCCATCAAGACCGAGCTGCGCCGCCACGCGGGGAAGGTAAATATCAGGCGAGGCGCTGACCATGACGCAGCAATGGCCGGCACGCTGGTGCTCCGCCAGCTGCGCCATCGCCTGCGGACGCAACTGCCCGGGGAAATCACACTCCAGCCAGCGCGTGGTCCAGTCGTCCATCTCCGCCGTGCTTTTACCCTTGAGCGCTACAAGCATCAGCTTTTGCTTGGCAACATCGTTGGGCACCAGGCGCAAGGCATAGCCCGCCAGCCAAGGCGAACACTGCAACAAGGCCAGCAAAAAACGCGGCCAGCCCAGGCCGCGCGCCAGAAAAGGCATGAAGGTATCGCGCCAGGTCAGCGTGCCGTCAAAGTCAAAGGCCGCGACGACGACTTTTTCTGTCACGGGCAGCGCACCTGTCCGCAGTAGCGTTCGCAAAACGGGCAGCCCGTCATAGGTAGAAATTTGGGGATTTTGTAGAAGCGCTTGAAGATGGTGCCCAGCACACCCTGGCGGTAGGCTTCGTAGTCAAAGCCCGTGCCTTCAACGGCGTAAAACGGCACGCCGTCCTGCATGAAGGTGAGCGCCGTCACGCGCTGGAAATACGGCTTGAACTCGTCCAGGTTGGGCGCCAGTGCCGTGATGACGCGTATGGTTTTGCCCTGATACAGCGAGAAATCAACCAGCATGTCGTCCTGCCGCGCATGAAAGCGACCAACCCCGAAGACCGGCATGTACTGGCGCCGCTCAAAACCGTAAATAGAGGCCGGCGTGTACGACTCGGCCATCAGCACCACGCCCGGGCTGCTGATCTGCCTGAGGATTTCTGCTGTCTTATAGCTGCGGATGACCTGCGGATAAAGCTTTGACAGCGGCGCCGTGCTGCGCCAGGTGTCCAGCGTTGTCATGTACATGCCGGCCACTACCAGCACATGCAGGCCGGCAAACACGGCCAGCCCCACCGCAGCGGATTTGAGTTTTTCAAGAGGCAATGCAAATGCCAGGAAGACAAACCCAAAGGGGTAAAACGACAGTACCCAATGCAGGCCTATGACCTTCTTGCCGGACAGCAGCAAGAAAAACATCAGCGGCACCAGCACCAGGCAGGCCAGCAGCCGAAGCGGCCGCGAAACAGATGCCGTAGCGACCATGGCCTTGCGGTATTTGAAGGCCAGCCACACGCCCGCCGGCGTGATGAGATAGGCCATCATGGCCACATAGGTCAGCGGCTTGCGCCACTCAAACAGCTCGGCTTCATTGCGGTTGTAGACGTTGAACATGATGT
>JANYFF010000052.1 GCA_025362825.1 Polaromonas sp.
AACCTGCGGCTGGCATGGGAGATCCGGCCATCCAGCAGGACCTTCGAGGACGCAGTCGCCGACGTGTATGCACGCTTCCCCCGGCTGAACGAGCGCCGCACCCAGAGGGCGGGTAACCTCTCCGGTGGGGAGCAGCAGATGCTGTCGGTCGCGCGGGCGATCATCAATCGGCCGCAGTTGCTGCTGCTCGATGAGCCCTCCATGGGTCTATCCCCGCTCTTCACCTCGGAGGTCTTCCGGGCACTGCGCGAGCTTCGCGATGCCGGAGTGTCCATCCTGCTGGTGGAGCAGAACGTCAGCCGCGCACTCGGGCTGGCGCACCGCGCCATGGTGCTGGCGCACGGTGAGTTCACCCTTGAAGGCCCCGCCAGCGAACTGGCGAACGACCCGCGCGTGATGGCAAGCTACCTGGGACATGGCGATGCCAGCCCGTGAGCCGAACCAGCCGACACTGTTCGACCTTGAGGGTCGGCGCTTCGTGGTCACTGGCGCGGCCAGTGGCATCGGACGCGCCATGGCCGGTGCCTTGCTCGGCCAGGGCGCGCAAGTGTTGCTGGTGGACCGCGATGCGCAGGCGCTGCAAGCCGTCCTGGCCGGCGCGCATGCCGGCCGGGTACACATTGGGGTGTGCGACATCAACCACACCGCCGCCTTTCAGCAACTCGTTGACGGCTTCGGTGCGGTGGACGGCCTTTTCGCCAACGCCGGCATCAGCGGCGGGCCGGGTTTCGGCACCGAAGCGGGTCGCGAACTCGGCACACTCAGCCAGCAGTCGATGGCGCAGTGGCACCAGATCATGGAAGTCAACCTCTGCGGCACCGCCACCTGCATGCAAGCCGTGCTGCCCGCCATGAAGCGGCGGCGGCACGGGCGCATCGTGGTCACCGCGTCCGTGGCGGGCGTGCAGGCCGAGCCCTTCGTGTCTTACGCCTACGCTCTGGCCAAGGCTGCGGTGGTGCGGCTGGTCCAGCAGTCTGCCCTCGAACTCGGGCCGCACGGCATCACCGTTAACGCCATCGCGCCTGGCTTCATCAAGACCGGCATCGCCAACGGTCGTCTGCACGACACCGACGTGGCTGGGCTGCTCGTGCCGCGCATTCCCGTGGGCCGGCTCGGCGAGGCCGACGACCTGGCGGGCCTGGCGGTTCTCTTCGCATCCCGCGCCAGCGCCTACATCACCGGCGCCGTCATTCCTGTGGACGGCGGTTATCTCTTGAACCAAAAGGAACCCATCGCGTGCTGAAAGACCAACTCAAAGGCAGGAATGCCATCGTCACCGGCGCCGCGTCCGGCATTGGCGCCGCGACCGCCCTGCGCCTGGCTCAACTGGGGATGAACGTCGTGCTCGCCGACATCAAGCCCGCGCCGCTGAACACTTACTGCAGGCAATTGCAGAGCCAGGGGCTGAGCGTCGATGCCATCGCCACCGACGTGTCCGACCCCGACGCTATCGCCGCCATGGCCGACTTCGCGGAACAGCGCTTCGGCGACATCCACCTTGCGTTTAACAATGCCGGCATTGCCATGCACGGCACGCCCATGCACCAGATGTCGCTCGACGACTGGCAATGGGTGATCGACGTCAACATCCGCAGCATTGCCTACAGCGTCCACCACATACTGCCCCGCATGCTGAAGCACGGCCAGCCGGGCTATTTCATCAACACCGCATCCATCGGCGGCCTGCAGGTCAATCCCAACTGGCTCACTGGTGCGTACTCGATGACCAAGTACGCCGTGGTCGCCATGAGCGAAGGCCTCGCGCAAGAAAATAGGGACAGCGCCATCGAGGTGATGGTGCTCTGCCCCTCGGCTGTCGCCACCGGGCTGGGCGACGGCGCAAGCCGCCCCGAACGTTTCGGTGGCGCCACCGAGCGCCCTGAGCAGAGCTTCCTCGCCGACACCATCAAGCAGCATGGTGCCAGCCCCGATCTGGTGGCTCAGCGCGTCCTGAGCGCCATGGAGAACCACGAGTTTTTCATCTTCACCGACAGCAGCGCGCGGACCGTTATCGAAGCCCGCCACCAGCGCATCCAGCAGGGCTTCGACCGCACTGAAGCGTTCCTGCAGCAAGTCCGTTGACCGTCACCATCGCTCACCACTCATTCGTTCATCACAACAGGAGACTCACCATGCATCGCAAACCATCCCCATCCCGCCGTGTCCTGCTGGCAGCCCTGCTCGGCGCAGCCGCTGTGGTCGGAACTTCTCTGCCCGCCCATGCGCAGGGCAAGCCGCCTATCAAGGTCGGACTCATCACGCCGCTGACCGGTCCGCTCGGCAGCTATGGCAAGTCGCAGGAGATGATGGTCAAGCTCGCCGTCGAGGACGTGAACGCCGCCGGAGGAATCAACGGCAGCAAGCTTCAGGTCGACATCGGCGACTCGCAGACCGACCCGGGCCAGGCCGTGCTGCTGTTCCGCAAGTATTTCAACGACGGCTACTTTGGGGTGGTTGGCCCCATGACTGGCACGCAGTGGGAAACGGTCAGCCCGCTGGCCAATCAACTCAACATGCCGGCCGTCAGCGTCAACGCCATCAAGCCAGGCATCACCATTCGGCCCTGGACCATCCGCCTGATGCCACCAGACGACACCCTCATGCCTGAAGGCGTGAAAGCCTTCCTGGCCACCAACCCCAAGGTGAAGAAGGTCGTGATCACCGCCGACGTGCGCGAAGCCTCCAGCAAGGCCAGCGCCGACATGTACGCCGTGCTGGCCAAACAGTTCGGCCTGGAAGTGCTGGAGACCGTCGAGTTCTCGTCGCGGGCAACTGACATGTCGGCCATCGCCGTCCAGATCAAGGCCCGCAATCCCGATGCCGTGTTCGCCTCCGCCTTTCCTGCCCAGGCCATGCTACTCGCCAAGGACCTGGCGGTGCAGGGCGTGAAGGTTCCGGTGCTGAACACCAGCATCCTCTGGACCGGCCCCTTTATCAACAATGTGGGCGAAAACGGACGCAACTGGAACGTGATTGGCTTCGCGACCAACGAGGCCGGCCCCGCCGGTCAATTCGATGCAGCCATCTATGGCAACCTCACCAAGCGCGCGCATCAACGCGCGGACGCTTCCATCGGCCTACCGTTCAACGTGGCCAACTGGCCGGTGAGCTACGACGGCATCTTGTTCCTCGCCGACGCCATGCGCCGGGCCGGCATCGATGGAGCCACCGACGCCAAGAAAGCCCGCGAAGCAATTAAAAGTCAGTTCATGAGCGCCAAGTCGTTCAACGGCGCGTTCAAGTACAGCTTCCGGGATAACGGTGATGGACACATCCCCGCCGGTGTGCTGGTGGCGGACATTGAACGCAAAGTGTGGAAGTTCACCGGGCCCCTCCCACGATAAAGTGAAGCCATTGTGAAGATTCACTCTGGAGTGAATTTATTTGAATGACGGAGTTCCAATGGTTTAATGTGAACCATAGTTCAAGTGCAAGCGCGTAAGCAACCAGTCACCACAGGTTGACGCAGTCAGCGTGTTAATCCTGAACGGCCGTTAAGAGTTAAGCGGCTGCCATTGATGGAGCAGTAGTTTGATGATCTGATGGTTTTTCTGCGTGGGCAGACGCTGCAGTACATCCTTGAGATAAGCATAGGGTCAAGCTCGTTGAGTCTGGCGCTTTGAATCAGACACATGACCGCAGCCGCACGCAGCCGGCGGGGGTTCGTCTACGCGCTATCGGTGCACCACGTTGGCGTTGAGTCGATGCAACCAGGCGATCCTCGCTACCCGGCTGACTGCACGCCTGTAGCACCTTCGCTCGCAGGTCGGTGCTATGTGAGCGTCGGGGAGCTCTCTTGATGACGCTATCTATTGTGTCCACATTGATGAACTGACCCCCAGAAGCTGGACGATTAGTGTTCAGTTTTTCATGGATTGAAGGCGGAAGGCTACTGGACTCAAGTAAATAAGCCGTTGCTCGATTCGATCGACGTTGTAGTAGCGAATGTATTCTTCCAACTCGACCTTCAACTCCTCAAGACTTGCAAATTTGGCAAGGTAAAAGAACTCCGATTTCAAGGTTCCGAAAAAGCTTTCCATCGTCGTATTGTCAAGGCAGTTTCCTCGACGAGATATGCTTTGTGTAATAGATCTTTGTTGCAGATACCAGCGGTATTTGTCCAGCCTGTACTGCCAGCCTTGATCAGAATGCAAGATGGGCATGTCGCAGGGCTCAAGTACACCGAGACTTTAAGTTTATGGCTCAAGGCTAATAGCGGACGCGGCAAGCGCGACAGGCGCACCAAGGGGCAGATGTGGCAAGCGTTATGCGAGTTGGGCTACACCGGCAGCTACGGCTGCGCATTTGCCAGACTGTGGAAGATCCAGGAAGGACTGGGGCGCTGCCAAGGGGGCAGGTCAGGGAGGCTGGTCAAAATGCTGTGAAGTTGTTAACGACTTTAACTTGGCGCGTTGTCATTGGCAACGTCACTAACCCGCATGAATAATAGATGCCACTTTACGACTTTAATTATTTAGAATACATGTTTCGACGATGTACTCGGCCAGCGCGCTGCCACAAAGCTCTTGCGCAGGGTGCAGTTTCGCTACACGCCCAAACACGCGTTTGGCTGAACATGGCGGGAATTGAGATCGGCATCCCTAGCCGTCAGTGCCTGTATCTACACATTGCTAGTCCTGAACAGAGCCTGATGCATCCTGGACCATGCCAGTCGGAATTGGACATGCAGTGGAATTTTGCCAGTAGCCTGTCAAAGTATCCTCATTTAGTCCGGGCAAGTGCACAGCGGCGAACTCCAACCTCTTTGCGCCGTGGATGGTCATCATGCGCACGGCATCAATGCCCGGCACCGCCGCCGGTAACTGACGCAAGTTTCGCTCATCGCCCATGCGCAACAGTCGCCGAATCCGCTCCAGAAGCCGGAATACCGGCAGCCCAGATCCAGACGGCTGGACACGCACGAATTTCATGAACTGCTAAATGGCAATACCCTTGACTTTCGAGTTTACAGTTTGGGCCGTATTTATGTCGGCGCTCATGCGGGTGCGGTCCAGTAGCACTGAGGCCAGCACAAGCCATGGCGGGTCATTTGCGCTGAGCCCGGAGAAGAGCACCTGTAGCCCTTCCAGAACGGCTTGGCCTTCGGTCGGAAGTCCCGAGATACCGACCATTGTTAGAAATGCTGCGGCCGTTGTCTCATTCAAATCCCCTTTAAACTGTTCTGAGAATCATCGTGTGCGGGCATGGGCCTTAACCAAAAACAATGGGGAACAACAATGACCACTTGTCAGCGAACACAAACAGGTATTCGATGGGTGTCTGTCGCAACTTGCGTATGGATGCCCGCTGTCTTTGCCATCCTGACCGGCTGTAGCACCGCTCCTTCCGTTCCGAATGCCGCTGCAGCAGACCTGATATTCATCAACGCAAAAGTTCTGACAGTAGACGCGCGCTTCTCCGTTGTCC
>JANYFF010000068.1 GCA_025362825.1 Polaromonas sp.
TAACTTCTGCGCCAACCGCCCTGCCCAACGCCACGCAGGGGCCGGGCGGTGTCCAGTCGTCTTTCTCGCCCAGCATCAGCACCAGTGGCGCATCAGGCTTGTAGCCGACCTTCAAAGACGCAGCGCAGCCGGGGTAAAACACTACTGTAACAGCGGGTTTCACTGCCTGGCTGCGCACGTCGGCACCGCTGGCGTCGGTCGCCGCCAGCGCTGAACTACCCACTGCACGAGCTGGCGCTGGTGTAGACGCCGCCGCAGCCGTGCAGCGCAACAACGGTGCCCACGGCGCCCTGTCCGGCGGGCCTGAAGACCACCGCGCTGATGACGCTGCCATCCAGGCTGGTGAAGCTGGCTTCTTCGCGTGTGGCGGCCGGCGCGCCGGCAAGCGCGCAGGCGCCAAAAACCGCCGCCAAAAGTCCTGTAACGGTCGTTTTTATCGTTTTACCCATGAAATAGGCCTGCCGCCGCCGCAAGTAGGGCGTCTACAGCTATCAATTTCATAGTGAATACAATCCAGCATCAAAGGCGTTCGGTTACCCAGGCCTGGACTGACTTCAGCGCATCTGCCAGCTTGCCTGGCTCGGTGCCGCCGGCCATGGCCATGTCGGCCTTGCCGCCGCCCTTGCCGCCCACTTGTTGCGCCACAAAGTTGACCAGCTCACCGGCCTTGACCTTGCCCGTACTGTCGGCCGTGACGCCGGCTGCGATCTGCACCTTGTCGCCATCGGCGGCAGCCAGCACGATCACCGCGGTTTTCAGCTTGTCTTTCAGCTTGTCCATGGTGTCGCGTAAGCTTTTGGCATCAGCGCCTTCAAGTCGGGCGGCCAGCACTTTGATGCCTTTGACATCCACGGCCTGGAGCATCAACTCATCGCCTTGCGACGACGCCAGCTTGCCTTTGATGGCCGTCAGCTCTTTTTCCAAATCGCGCATCTGCTCGATCAGGCCACTGATACGAGCCGGCACTTCATGTGGCGTCACTTTCAGTGTCCCAGCCACGCCACCCAGCGTGGTTTCCATAGCCTGCACATAGTTCAGTGCGACCAAACCGGTGACAGCCTCGATACGCCGCACGCCAGACGCGACACCGCCCTCGGCGGTGATAGTGAAAAACCCGATATCTCCCGTACGCGCCACATGCGTTCCGCCGCAGAGCTCCTTACTGGACCCTATGCTCAACACACGCACCTTGTCGCCATACTTTTCGCCAAACAGCATCATGGCACCGGTTTTTTGCGCGGCTTCCATGTCCATTTCGCTCGCGTCAGTGGCAGCATTCAGCAAAATCTCGGCGTTGACCAATGCCTCAATCTCGCGGATTTGCGCGTCTGTGACCGGGGCGTTGTGGGTAAAGTCAAAACGGGTTTTGTCGGCATCGACCAAGCTGCCCTTTTGCTGCACATGCGTACCCAGCACATCGCGCAGGGCCTTGTGCATCAGATGCGTGGCGCTGTGGGTACGGATGGTGGCGGCGCGAATGGCCGGATCAACTTGAGCAGTGACTGCATCGCCGATCTTGAGCGTACCGTGGCTGACGCTGCCGTGGTGGCCGAATACATCTGCCTTGATTTTTTGGGTGTCATTGACTAAAAATTCCGTTCGGACTGAGCCCGTCGAAGCCTGCTCTCCGACAGGCTCAGGGCGAACGGATATAGAACCCTGATCCCCTACTTGCCCGCCGCTTTCAGCATAAAACGGCGTTGTGTTCAGCACCACGATACCGTTTTTCCCTGCTTCCAGTGACTGCACAGCCGCGCCATCGGCGTATAAGGCAACGACTTTGGCGGGCTCTTCAAGCAGTGTGTAGCCAGTAAAAGCGTGGCCTTCGCCGGTGTAGTCCAGCGCTTTGTCCATCTTGAACTTGCCGGCAGCGCGGGCTTGCGCCTTCTGCCTGTCCATCGCCAGGTGAAAGCCGGCCTCGTCAACGCTCAGGCCGCGCTCGCGGCAAACGTCTGCCGACAAATCGAGCGGGAAGCCATAGGTGTCGTGCAGCTTGAAGGCCACGTCGCCAGGCAGCACTTTGGTGTCTGCTAGCGCGGCATCCAGAATTTGCATGCCGATCTCAAGCGTCTCGAAAAAGCGCTCTTCCTCAACCTGCAAGACTTCCATCACACGCGCACCGTCAGACTTTAATCGCGGATAGGCGTCGCCCATCAGCGCCACCAGGTCAGGCACCAGCTTGTGGAAGAACGGCGTCTTCTTGCCCAGCTTGTAGCCATGGCGAATCGCGCGGCGGATGATGCGGCGCTGCACGTAGCCGCGACCTTCATTGGATGGATTCACGCCATCGCTGACCAGGAAAGCCGTGGCGCGAATGTGATCGGCGATCACGCGCAGGGACTTGTTGTTCAGGTCCGCCTCACCAGTCTCCCGCGATGCAGCTTTGATCAGCGCATCAAAGATGTCGATCTCATAGTTGCTGTGCACGTGCTGCAGGATGGCCGCCAGGCGCTCCAGGCCCATGCCGGTGTCAACACACGGCGCGGGCAGTTTGTTCAAACTGCCATCAGCCTGCATGTCGAACTGCATGAAGACGTGGTTCCAAATTTCAATGAATCGGTCGCCGTCTTCGCCGGGGCTGCCCGGTGGCCCGCCGGGAATGTGCTCGCCGTGATCGTAAAAAATCTCGCTGCACGGGCCGCACGGGCCGGTGTCGGCCATCATCCAGAAGTTGTCCGACGCGTATTTTTTGCCCTTGTTGTCACCAATGCGAATCACGCGCTCGGGTGGCAGGCCGATTTCATTGACCCAAATGTCGTAGGCTTCCTGGTCGTCAATGTAAACCGTGGCCGTCAGTTTGTCGGCGGGCAGCTTGTAGACCTGCGTCAGCAGCTCCCAGCCCCATTTGAGCGAGTCGCGTTTGAAGTAATCGCCAAAGCTCCAGTTACCCAGCATCTCGAAAAACGTGTGGTGGCGCGCGGTGTAGCCGACGTTTTCCAGGTCATTGTGTTTGCCGCCCGCACGCAGGCAGGCCTGCACGCTGGCAGCGCGCACATAGCTGCGTTTGTCAGTGCCCAAAAACACGTCTTTAAACTGCACCATGCCCGAGTTGGTGAACATCAAGGTCGGGTCATTGCCCGGCACGAGTGATGAAGACGGCACCACGGTGTGGCCTTTGGCGGCGTAAAAGTCGAGGAAGGTTTTGCGGATGCCGGCGACAGAGATGGTGGTGGTTTCGTTTGTCATAAGTCGAGCAAAAGTCAATATTGGAAAAAGAGGAACGACTGAGACAGTCAGGTCAGCAGGTCGAGTTTGATGCCTGGAAATTTCTTGAAGTCCCGGTCAAAGCTGCCCACAGTAGCGCCGTGCTCGATGGAAAGTGCTGCCAAGTGTGCATCGTTGGTTAGATTTCCAGCAGCGCCGGCCATCAAAAGCAGTCTGGCGAGGACATCACCATGGCGTTGGGTAGGTTGGAGAATCCGCGCGTGGGGGTGCGACAGCCAATCATCAATGAGCCCCATGGCATCCGCTATCGCCAGGGGTTTGGGCAATAGGGCCTTCTGTGTGGACACACGAATAAACCCGACTATTGCCAGCCAGGCAAAACCAACGCCGGCGGGATCTTCAAACGCGTTGACCAACCATTCTGTGGCCTGGATACGCTGTGGACTCATCTCATTGACCGAATTGACCAGAACATTTGTATCGGGAATCTTCATACCGTTCAACTCTTTTTTGCTTCACGTTCCAGGCGTGCATTCAGTTTCATGAACTCAATGTTGTCAAGTTCTGCAATCAGCTGATTGGCTTTGGTCAAGTCAACCAAAGGTATACCCATGTTGAAAGTCCGCTGAACAAAGCGCGGCACCTCACGCGCAGGCGGTGCCGCCACAGCATTCAAGGACACAATCTTCGCCACCGGCTTGTTGTGCCGCATGATAATGACTTCCTCACCCGCCTCGGCACGCGCAACGTATTCGCTCAAGTGCGTTTTCGCCTCAAACAATCCGACAGCTTGCATGGCAACTCCTTAAAGTTGGTTGATTCAACCAGATTTTACCATCGCACCCGCCCTAGGCGGCAAAACGCTATGCTTTGAGGTTGTTTGCAAATTGCGCAGACCAGCGCCGCCACCAAAACCATTTTTGAACGTCACCGAAAGAATCCCCATGGACATGAAGACCTCCCCGATTTCCCTGCTCAAGGACCCCAGCATTTTCAAGACCGACGCGCTGATCAACGGTCAGTGGGTCGCCGGTAGCGCCCGCTTTGACGTGAACGACCCTTCCAACGGCCTGAAGCTGGCCGATGTGGCCAATCTGGGTGCCAAAGACGCCGAAACAGCAATTGCCGCGGCCAACGCCGCCTGGCCCGCCTGGCGCAACGAAACCGGCAAGGAGCGCCACGCCATCCTGATGAAATGGTTCCAGCTGCTGATGGCCAACCAGGAAGACCTGGCCCGCATCATGACCGCCGAGCAGGGCAAGCCTTTTGCCGAGGCCAAGGGCGAGATCGCCTACGGTGCCAGCTTTGTCGAGTGGTTTGCCGAAGAAGCCAAGCGCGTCAACGGCGAAACCCTGCCGCAGTTTGACAACAGCCGCCGCCTGATGGTTATCAAGCAGCCCATCGGTGTGTGCGCCGCCATCACCCCGTGGAACTTTCCACTGGCCATGATTACCCGCAAGGTCGCCCCTGCTTTGGCCGCCGGTTGCCCGGTGGTCATCAAGCCTGCCGAGCTGACCCCGCTGACCGCCCTGGCCGCAGCCGAGCTGGGCCTGCGCGCCGGTATCCCGGCTGGCGTGCTAAACATATTGACCGCTGACGGCGACAACAGCATTGCCATCGGCAAGGTGATCTGCGCCAGCGACGTGGTGCGGCACCTGAGCTTTACCGGCTCCACCGAGGTCGGCCGCATCCTGATGGCGCAAAGTGCACCTACCGTCAAGAAGCTGTCGCTCGAACTGGGCGGCAACGCACCCTTCATCGTGTTCGACGATGCGGATGTCGACTCCGCCGTCGACGGTGCGATGGCCAGTAAGTACCGCAACGCCGGCCAAACCTGCGTTTGTGCCAACCGCATTTATGTGCAGGATGGCGTGTACGACCAGTTTGTTGAAAAGTTCGCCATCAAGGTCAAGGCGCTGAAGGTTGGCAACGGCTTTGAAGACGGCGTTGTACAGGGCCCGCTGATTGAAGATGCTGCAGTTGAGAAAGTCGCGCGTCACGTCGCCGATGCATTGGCTAAAGGCGGCAAGTTGCTCGCCGGCGGCCACAAGCTGCAGGGCCAGTTTTTCGAGCCCACCGTGATTTCTGAAGCCACCGCCGACATGCTCTGCGCCAAAGAGGAAACCTTCGGCCCGTTTGCACCGGTGTTCCGCTTCAAGGCTGAACAAGAAGCCATAGACGCTGCCAACAACACCGAGTTTGGCCTGGCCAGCTATTTTTACAGCCGCGATGTCGGGCGCATATTCCGCGTGGCAGAAGCCCTCGAATACGGCATGGTCGGCATCAACGTCGGCGTGATTGCCACCGAACACGTGCCGTTTGGCGGCGTGAAGCAGTCGGGCCTGGGCCGCGAAGGCTCCAGCCACGGCATAGAAGAGTATGTTGAGATGAAATACCTTTGCCTCGGAGACATCAACAAATGATACGCAGACTCTTCGTCCAGGCCGGCGCCGCTTCGTCTCTACTGGCTATCGCTCCGTTTTGGATAGCAGCACATGCCCAGAATACCGGGGCAGCGGGCCAAAAACGTCAGAAAATCGTGATCCAGGTCAGTGACAACGACCCGGCCAAGTGGAATTTGGCATTGAACAACGCCAAAAACCTGCAGGAAGACGTGGGCGCCGCGAACGTCGATATCGAGATCGTCGCCTACGGCCCCGGTATCGGCATGCTCAAGCTCGAGTCGCCCACTGGCTCACGCATAGCAGATGCGATGAAGGCAAACGTCAAGGTCATCGCCTGCGAAAACACCATGCGCGGCCAGAAGCTGACCAAAGACGACATGCTGCCCGCCATCAGCTACGTGCCTGCCGGGGTGACCGAGATCATGACGAAGCAAAGTGACGGCTGGTCTTACCTGCGCCCCTGAGCCCCTGAGCCCCGGAGCCCCGGAGCTCTACAGAATTTTGAGAGTTTTTCGCGATATAAGGGTTAACCCTTGAATCTTGTGTTACTGAGTTGTCCGTATTAAAACCATGCGGTCACAACTTCCGGGCTGCTGCCGGCTTTTAAAGCCAGGCTCCCATTCAGGAAGAGCAACTCTCAACAGGAATTCATCATGAAAAAACTGCTCATCGCGTCTCTTTGTGTCACCGCACTGCTTGGCGCCTGCGCCAGCAACATGCCCATGTCCGGCGGCATGAGCCCTGTCACCGTAGGCGGCGCACCGATGTACCCGAACAAGGACATCATTGACAATGCCGTCAACTCTGCCGACCACACCACCCTAGTCGCCGCCGTCAAGGCAGCAGGCCTGGTCGATACCCTCAAGTCACCTGGCCCTTTCACGGTTTTTGCCCCGGTGAATTCCGCCTTTGCAGCCCTGCCAGCCGGCACGGTAAATACCTTGCTCAAGCCTGAAAATAAGGCCACGCTGACCAAGGTGCTGACCTATCACGTCGTACCCGGCCGCCTGAACGCCTCCGACCTCGGCAAGCAGATCAGCATGGGCGGTGGCCGCGCAGCGCTGAAGACCGCATCCGGCGGAACGCTATACGCCTCGATGTCGGGTTCGAACGTGATCATCACAGATGAAAGCGGCGGCGCCGCCCGCGTCACCATTGCCGACGTGAACCAGTCCAATGGCGTCATCCACGTCATCGACAAGGTACTGCTGCCGAAATAAGCCGGAATAAACAGCCTGCGCCGCTGAATCAAGGAACGGATTTAAAAAGCCATGCGACCCGTTAGGGGCCCGCATGGCTTTTTTGCGTTGGGGGATGCAAGTTGCTTTTACAATGGCGTGGTGCGGGTGTAGTTCAATGGTAGAACGGCAGCTTCCCAAGCTTCATACGAGGGTTCGATTCCCTTCACCCGCTCCAAGTGACCATTTTTTAACGTGTCACAACACCTCAAAACCCGCATGTTCATTGGCATAGCGGGTTTTTTGTTGCCTCATGCGGTTTCACGAGGTAGCATGACATACCGCCACTTTGGCGGTACTTTTGGCTGTATGTCCAACTACCGCCAAAACGACATACCGCCAAAAGGGAATAAATGGCACTCACAGACACCTTTGTAAAGAACAGCAAGCCCACCGGGGCACCTGCTGGGAACAAGCACAGAGACGGCGGCGGCATGTATCTGCTGGTGAACGTAGGCGGTAAATACTGGCGCATGGACTATCGCTACGCCGACAAACGCAAAACGCTGGCGCTGGGCGTGTACCCGGCGGTATCGCTGCTCAAAGCCCGGCAGCGGCGCGACAAGGCGCGTGAACTGCTGGCAGACGGCATTGATCCCAGTGCCGCCAAGCGTGCCGACAAGCAAGCCGATGAAGCGGCGGCGGCAAATACCTTTGAAGCCGTTGCACGCGACTTTCATGCGACAAAAGCGCCGGGATGGAGTGAGGGACACGCCACTAAGTGGCTGCGCATGAACGAGCTGTATCTGTTCCCTAAACTTGGCAAACTAGCGATTGGGTCGATTAAGACCCCCACCCTGCTGGCCGCGCTGCGCAAGGTTGAAAGCATGGGCATTTTGAGTACAGCGCAGGATTTACAGGCGATGGCTGGGCAAGTGTTCCGGTTTGGAATTCAGACAGGACGCTGTGACAGCAACCCTTGCACTGACCTGCGGGGAGCGCTCATGCCGCATATTCCGAAGCACTTTGCAGCGGTCGTTGACCCGGTAGACGCTGGCGCATTGTTACGCGCCATTGATGCCTACACCGGACAGCCCACGACGGTGGCAGCGCTGAAACTATCGGCTTTATTCTTTCAGCGGCCTGGAAACATTCGGGCGATGGAGTGGGCCTGGGTCGATTTAGACGGCGAACTGCTATCAATTCCCGCGATGGAAATGAAAAGTACTTTGCACGCAAAAATGAACCATAGGGCGCATTTAGTACCCCTGGCACGACAAGCAATAGAAGTCCTCAATTCCATCAAACTTCTGACTGGGCACGGTCGATATGTGTTCCCCGGTGCCCGTTCAAGCGAACGCCCCATGAGTGACGGCACGATAAACGCGGCACTACGCCGCCTGGATTACGGCAAAGATGAACACGTCGCCCACGGGTTCCGGGCGATGGCCCGCACAATGATTGCCGAACGCCTGACGGGCATCCCACCAGACATTGTTGAAGCGCAGTTAGGGCATGGCAAGGCGGGGCCGCTGGGCAGCGCGTACGACCGTGCGGAGTACGTCGCCCAACGCCGTCAAATAATGCAGACCTGGGCCGATTACCTGGACAAACTACGCACGGGCGCTGATGTGATTCAGTTCAAGACGGCGTAAACAGTTTTAGACCACGCCTAGCCACGGATTAATTACCCGCTGGCGAATACCGGGACACCCTGACCCGGCGGCGCTGGTTTTCTTTTCAGGTGCGAGACAGGGGACGAGATGGTTTTATTTGACCCATGGACCGCGTCATTAGAGGAAGCTCAACAACAACCTAATGCATACGAGCCGCAGGGCTCAGTGCAGCAATGCGTGTATGCGAATGAGTTGACGGCTAAGCGTGATGAAATTATTACAGGTGACGGTTTTTCGGTGTTGCAGGCAGTGGCCAAGTGCGCAGTCGCTGGACTAGCATTGCCTGACTGGTTAGCCCGTGCTTTTCTTGCTCGTTATCGGTCCGTGCAAGGTGGTCAAGTAGGGTCATGGGATGATGAGAAATCATTCGGTAAGCCGTACCCGAAAGGAACTCAAATGTCGGCAATTAGAAGAAGGCGTCTAAACAGATCGCGGGTTGTGATTGTTGTAAATAAGCTTATTTTTCAAAATCCTGGAATTGTTATAGATACCCATTTTTGGGAGAGAGTCGGGTTGGAAATTGGAGAGGGCAAAACAAATGCTCAAAAACTTCATGCGCAATCCGTGAATATGGGGATGACGAGAAACGCCACTGCGATAAAAAGCGGTCTTCTGTAGATGCAATCAATCCCATGAAAAGCTAAAAACTCGCGGGATTACAGAAGCCTGCAAACTTGGAATAGTGGAGCCTTCAATCAGGAGGTATCCCGCCATGTCAAGCAAGCCCATCACACCTAAACCGCCGATTGCCTCAAGCATCCCGGCGCAAAGGGCAACTATCAATCAATCGGTTTTCGACGCACTGCCCGACAGTGCATTCATTCGAGAATCGCAACTGGTGCAAAGTCCCAAGCGCCCGGAGCATCCGGCACCCCTGCCATTTTCTGCACCAACGTTGTGGCGCAAAGTAAAGGCAGGGACCTTCCCAAAGCCCATCAAACTGTCTGAGCGGGTAACCGCCTGGAATGTCGGAACCGTGCGAGCATGGATGACGGCACAGGCCACGGCGTAAGGGGCAAGCCATGACCCACACCACAACCGTTTGTGCTACATTCCACATCGGTGCTTCAAACACCACAAAGTTAGCGGCAAACCTCCCCGACAGCGAGGTTTTTTCACGTCCAGAATCTTTTGGTTTCGGGCGGGATGGGCTTGTCCGTAAGGCTGGCCGCATGACTAACTTCATGTTTGAAACATCCCGTCCACCCGTTGCGCGTTCAAACGCAACGAGTGGTTTGCAGTCTCAGTTAGGAGCCGAAACCATGACCAATGTCAACAGTACCACCACGCCCAACGCGGCACCCCTGGGCAACACGCCCGTCATCCCCACCAGCTCGATAGCACGCCAACAAGCAATTGAAAACGCGCTGAGCATGGCGCTTTTTCACATTCGCAAAGGCGACACCCACCAAGCCGTGGCGAAGTCTATCCGGGCAACCAGCCTGTTGAAGCAATCTTGCAGTGACCTGTTTATTGGGAGCGTTTAATCATGAACGCAATCAACAAAACACTGCAAGCCGTGCGCGTTCCCCTTTTCAAAGGCGTGAGCTGCGTCACGATTTTAGAAACTGCAAATTCTTCCGGCAGTAGATGCGCCAATTATTTCGATGTGCCTCCCGAGGACTTTACCGACGGCAGCCTGACCGGTGTTAAAGCTGCTTTTGAAATCATGGCGGCAGCGCGCAACGGTGCTTTTGATTCGTTTCAAACCGTGCATGAAGCCGCATCTAAGGTTTTGAGCGATTCGGAAGATAACCCCCATTTCGCAAAAGACGGTGCCGGGGCAGCGAACAGCTACCTTTTTGTAATGAGCCAGATCCTAGAGCTGGCCGCAAAAAATCTTGACTTGAGCGAGTTAATGGCAAAAAGCCTGGGCGGGCATGAGGCCATGCTGCAAGAAAACCTTGACGAAATAAAGGCCGACAACCTGGCGTTTGTGAAGCGCATGAAGGCGGGTAAAGCCAAAAAGAAAGGCGGTGCCGTATGAGCGCCGCCGACACCATCAATGCGGCGTTGTTGGCCGCATTAAAAGCCATCATTTCCGAGTGCATGGATTACCCGACTGAGCCGCGTTACAGCTCAGACAGCTACCTGCCCCAACACCTTTTGAAAGCCGCGCAACAGGCCGTTGATACAGCCGCTGAAGCAGGTGTTGCATGAGTACCGGCAAAGAGTTTGCCACGCTGCAAGCCCGTTGCGCCCTGGCTGAAGTAACGCTGCACAAGCTTGAAAACGACCACGGTAACGTGGTTTACATCGTGTCTCGCTGGGCTTTGACCCGCGAGCTGGCCGACCTTGATGCGGTAGCCGCCTGGCTGGATCGCGTTTTAGGGGTCAAGCCATGATCGCCGCCAAAACACCAGACGATTTTCTACACACCATCATGGCAGCGCTGGGCTATGCGCCGCCGCGTGCAGAGCCTGACAAGTGGCTTCGATTCGGGCCACGCAAATCAGGCTGGGCGAAGCTGTTTTCTGATGGCCTGGGCGGTGTCTTTGGTTGCTACAAACAGAACCTAAGCAGCCACTGGAGCGCCCGAACAAACCAGACGCCTAGCGAGCTGGCAGCGATGCGGCAACAAATGCACCTGGCAGCGCGCGAGCGTGAGGCCGCTCAGCGCTTGCAGTGGGCCAAAAACGCGGCAAAGAACGCGGCGCTGTGGGCCGAGTCAGAACCGTCTGGTGAAGCCGTCAGCCGCTACCTGGCAGCGCGTGGGCTTGCTGATTGGTGCATTCCCAATTGCATCCGTCAGCATTCTGGCTTGAATTACTGGCACACCGACGACGATGGCGTGTTGCACGACATGGGCCGCTTTCCCGTCATGCTGGCAGCTATTGTGGGCAGCGATGGGAAGTTGTTGGCCATCCACCGCACCTACCTGGGCGACGCTTGCAAAGCCGATGTTCCGACACCTAAAAAGCTGACTGCTTCAGCCGGTTCGCTTGCTGGCGCTTGCATTCCGCTTGCACGTCCGCGTGGTGGCGTGCTTGGAATTGCCGAGGGCATAGAAACGGCTGCAGCCGCTTCGCTGGGCTCAGGCCTGCCAGTAGTGGCGGCGTACTGTGCAAATGCCCTGAGCGGCTTTCATTGGCCGCGCGGTATTGAACGCCTGGTGATATTTGCCGACAACGACCCTGCAGGCCAGCAAGCCGCCGCCGTCCTGGCGCAACGCGCCAACAAGGCCGGAATCACCACCAAAACATTAACCCCATCAAAACCCGGCACCGACTGGGCAGACGTTTATCGGGAAGGGCCCACGCCATGAATGATTTCCAAGTTTTGAATGAAGCGTTAGACGACGAAGCGCTGGACAACCACCGCAACGCGCCGCGCCCGGATCCGGCTTGCTTGTACGGCCTTGTTGGTGAAGTGGCCCGCGCTGGTGGCGACACGACCGAAGCTAACCCCTTCGCCGTGGCGGCAAATTTTATGGCCTTCATGGGCTGCGCTGTGGGCCGGGGGCCGTACATGCCAATTGGCAACACCTGGCACCACCCGCGCCTTTTCATGCTGCACATTGGCCGCTCAGGCCGTGGCCGCAAGGGTGACGCGGTATCGCTTATAGGACGCATCGAGCGTGCGCTCAAGGCGCTTAGTCAGGACGCTACACCGCAGGTGCACCGCGGCGGCTTATCAAGCCGTGAGGGTCTGGTGCACCTGATCCATGATGGCTACACCGAGGGAAAAACTGAAGTCGAAGCCGTGCTGGACAAACGCCTGCTGGTGATCGAGTCGGAGTTCGCCAACATACTCATGCAAAGCAAGCGCGACGGCAACACCTTATCGTCTGCTTTGCGTGACTGCTGGGACGGCGTATCCATGAAGCCAGCGACCAAAACGAGCAGGCTGTGGGCTACTGACCCGCACGTCTGTATCACGGCGGCAGTTACCCCAAGTGAGTTGCTGGGCCTGATAGCTTCACGAGAGTTAACCAACGGCTTCGCCAACCGCTTCACGATGTTCTGGGCCGAGCGTACCAAGATGCTGGCCTTTCCCCGCGCTACACGTCAGGAGGACGTTGACGCCCTGGCCAAGCGCGTGCATGAGGTGCTGACGTTCTGCAGTGCCGAGCGTTGGGCCGAGAAGGACCACATGCGTGTGGAGCTTTCACCAGACGCCCGCAAGCGTTACGAAAAGCTGTATCACGGTGAGTTAAATGACAACTCAGCCGGTGAGCGCATCACCGCCTTGATCGAGCGCCGCGCCCCGATGTTGCAGCGTATGGCGATGCTGTTCGCATTGTGTGACCTGACCACCACTGTGGAAGTGCACCACATAAATGCAGCCCTGGCGTGGGTTCGCTATTCAGTGGACAGCGTGAAATTCATTTTCTCAAGCGCAGCCGACGAGGTGGCGGTGACTGAAACGAATGATGCGGCTGAAAAGATTGTTACCTATCTTGTCGAGAAAGGCGAGGCTACACGCGGCCACTTAAACAGCGATTGCTTTCAAGGACACGCCACTAAAACCCGTATTGATGCGGCGCTTGATGAGCTGCTATCGAGCAACCCGCCACGCATAACGGTTGAATCAAAACCACGTCCTAAAGGATCGTATGGCAACGCAACCAAGATTTATAGAATTCTCACCGCAAATTCTGCTAAGTCTGCTGAGTCTGTTTATCCATGCGGGTTTGGAGCCGATTTTGATAAAAGCGGAGTGAGCTTAGCCAGCGAAGTGAGCTTCAACCACGGGGCAGACTTCGCCACACTTAGCAGACTCAGCAAAGGGCAAAACACGGCTGAAATCCGCATGAATATTGAGAGTTCGCAGAATTCGCAGACTTCGCACGCCGATTCTGAAAATTCGGCCAGCTTGGAGGATTTTTAAATGACCGCCTTACGCGCCCAAGAGATTTTTGACACCCTGCATGACGCTGGCCTAAGCGTGCAAGTGATCCCTGGTGGAAAACTGGGAGTGAGCCCTTCCAGTTTGCTTAACGACGATTTACGTGCCCTGATTCGGGCCAACAAGGCGGAGTTGCTGGATTGGCTGCAAGCGGCCAACGACCCGAACCCACCGCCCGAACCACCAGCCGATCCGAACGCCTGGCGAGAACTGGCAACGGCATATCACGCCCACCACTTCAATTGCCAGACCTGCATTGCAGCCGGACGCGGCGCTATGTACGGCCTGCGCTGCGGCGCTGGTGCTTCGCTTTGGCTCAATTATCAAAACACCTGAAAGTCATCATGCAAAATATCCAAAAACACCTTGACCACATGCTCAGTGGCAACCAGACCACGCTTGCCAACATGACCGACGAACTACTGGCGGAAATATCGAGCGCCAATCTTGACCCGAAGGCCCTGGAGCGCCTGGGCCGTCATATCCTGGCCACGGTATCTGCAGACCTCAAAAGCGGCATCCACACGCAAAAAGCAATGAATGCTGCAATGGGGAGCGCCCGCAATGACTGAGCGCACCATTAATTTATTTATGCGCCGTCAGGCCGTTGCCTTCGAACTGGGCGTGAGCCGCCACACTATTGCCCGCCTTCTTTTGTCAGACGCAACCTTCCCGCGCTTCTTTGAAATCACGCCCGGCATTGGAGTTATCGCCCGCGCCGATTTTGATGGCTGGCTACGCAAAAAACGCCTGAAGGCCTACACCAAACCCAAATGATACGCACTGCTACAGGCTGCAACCGACTTCAACCAGTTGAGATATTGCGGCGCTGTATGACCCCTGCGATGCTTCAAATGTCAGATTTAAACCTACTTTTTGAAAGCAAACCACCATGTCCACACTCGCAGAACTTCGCTTTAAACGCCAAGAACTGAGCGACCAAGCAAACGCGCTAAATCACTCGTTTTCAAACAAGTCCATGCCCGCTGTAGAGGGCGAAAAATTGGACGGTTTGCTAAATCAGATTCAAAGCGTTGACGCGCAACTTGATGTTCTCAAAGCAGCCACGGCCAACGCAACAGCCGGCTGGAAAGATCAAGACGGTAACGTCCTCAAGACAATGCGAACGCCGGCAGACTTTCGCGCCCATTACTCGAATCATGGCAATGTAGCTTTGCGCGGGGAAGAGCCGCCCCGTTTGGACGACTTCCTTAAGGGCGTCGCAAAAATGAAAACCACCACTTCTGTGCAGAATGCCCTGAGTACCGGGACTGACACGAGTGGCGGGTATGCAGTGCCTAGCCTGGTGATGCCCGGAATTCTGGAGGCGCTTGTCCCCGCCAGTGCCCTGTTGACCGCTGGCGCTGGAATTGTGCCGTTGAACGAAGGCGCTAAGAGTTTTGTAACCGCTGCTGTGGACAGTATTCCCACCGCAGGCTGGCGTCTCGAATCGGGCGTTGTGCCTGAATCAAACCCAGCGTTTCGCGCGGTTGTGACCGTGCCGCACAGCTTGAGCTTTTTCATCAAGGTTAGCCGCGAGCTACTGATGGACGCGCCCAACATGAACGCGGCGCTTAATCAGACCATCGCGCAGGCATTTGCTAAAGAGCTGGACCGTGCTGGTTTGATTGGCACTGGCACCGCACCTGAGCCGCGTGGCCTGCTGAACACGCCGAACGTGCAAAGCGTGACCAACGGAGCCAACGGTGCAAGCCTGGTGACTACCCGTTATGCCAACCTTTTCAGCGGCGTGCAATCACTGCTGCAAGCTGATGCACCCATGCCAACGGCATTCATCATGAGCCCACGCACCAAGGTAGGCTTTGCTGCATTGGCCGATACCTTGACCCAGCCGCTAGAGCTGCCCGCCATGCTGGCCAACATTCCCATGATCGCCACAAGCCAGATAAGCAACACCCTGACTGTTGGCACCAGCACGGATTGCAGCCAGATATTTATGGGCGACTTCACCCGCTTTGCATTCATGATGCGCGAGTCGATCCATATTCAATTGGCTGACCAGTTGTTTGCAGGAACGGGTGAGATTGGCTTCTTCTGCCATGTCCGCGCCGATGTTGCAGTTCAATATCCGAAAGCCTTCGCTGTGGTGACTGGCGTGCGTCCTTAATCATGAGCTTCCAACTAGGCCAGCGGGCCGGTTATGAGGCCATAGAGCATGGCCAGCCACTACGCCCGCTATTTAATGAGGCGTTGGCCGCGCGTCACTCCGAACCGGGTACAGCGTTACTTAGCGGCCTGCTCGAGGTGATGTGCAGTGTGCTGGACGCGTGCCAGCGTCAGGGCATCCGGTTTGATATGACCGACGAGGCCAAGGCGATTGCCAATGCACTACCGCAGGCAAGGCGCTTGATGGTGGTAACGCTGTGCCAGCACATTGATCAAAGCGTTGGCGACGTGCTGGGCCAACTTAGCTCCGCAATCTATGCCATCAAAGACAGCCTAAGCCTGAGCGCACCGCCCGCTACGAACCAAGAGCCGCCCGTGATGCGAATGGAGATTGTTGCCATGCCTGAAAGGTCCATAACGCAAACCATCACGCGCAGCAACGGCGAATTGACTGGCACAGTAAGCACTGAGCAGGACTCGTAAACGAACCGGGGGCCGCAGTCCCCCACGTCTGTTAGTCGGGCAGTGAGACGTTAAAGCAAACCCCGACAGCCTGCGGCCTAACTCGTAAGGCGTGCAGGCACCTACCCCCGGGGCCTAAAAGGCTGGCATTACTGAATTGCAGGACCGGCTTGTCCACTCGTTGTATCGCTAACGCACAACTTGCCGTTGTGCACGTACACACGCACGCACGCGAGAGAACACCATGCACCAGACACAAAGGCCACTGACCGGGCCGCTACGGGCTCGAATCAATCGACTGGCACACGCACAGGCGCTGCACCATGAAACGCGTCTTAAGGCTGTGCTACTGGAGCAGGTGCAGACCGCCCGTGATGGTGGCGCATCGTTTGATGAACTTGCGGCGTTGGTTGCCAAGCTGGAAGCCGAGTCGAGATAGGGGTGCACTCGATTCTTCAGCCGAGCCAAAACCGGACACCCCTGTCTACCCCACGCACAGAAAATATCCACTTTTCAAAGAAATTCAGCATATGGCAGGCAAACCGGGTCGAAGCGGAGGCGCACGAATTAACTCAGGTGGTCGCCGTGCTGGCGCTGGTAGGCCACGGGGCAGCAAGAATCCGCGCACCATTGCTGCAAACATGGCCGCCCGTGCATTGCCTAACTGCAACGATCCGTTGTCGTGGCTGCTGGCGCTAATGGGTGACCCCCGGCAGGACTTGCGGCTCAGGGCAGACGCTGCCCGCGCCTTGCTGCCTTACATGCGCGCCAAGCCAGAACGGGGACATTTTGAAAAATGACGGTACTTTTGACGGTAGTTTTTTTTGACTATCCTCAACAACCTAGCATCTATAAGGCCTGCGGGACTTTTTTCGATTCCCTTCACCGCTCCAGAATCTTTCAGCTTTCAGCTTTCAGGTGGCAGGTGGCGACCCGCCAATCAATCTCAGGATGTGGCCGCAGCAGCAGCCCCCCCTTGTCTACGCAGCCCGCGCCTGCAACGCCACATCAAACCGCTCAAAACAAGCCTGCGTAAAAGCAGGACGTTGCTGAACACGCTCCCACCAATCCGCGACCCTCGGCTTGCTCGCAGCATCAAGCGCGTCAGGCTGCAGTTCTGCAATGCGGGCGATGAAGGGCACTGCAGCAATGTCGGCCAGCGAATATGCGCCAGCCACCAGCCAGGGCGAGGCTTGCAGCATGTTTTCCATTTTCTCCACCAGCGCGAGCAGTTTTGAAAGCGCCGCTGCTTTTTCTTCGACTGTGTAGGGCTTGCGGGCAATGCGTATCCAGGCCTCGCGGCGCTCGGCTGTGGGGATGCGGTCGAGCTTTTCTTTCAACTCTGCGTCACTCCACTGGCTCGCGCCCGGCTGCAGTGAGATGCTCCAGTTCAGGATGAGCAGGTTGGGCAATATCTTTTCGTCAGTGTGGCGCACGAAGTTGCGCATCACTGCGCGGTTGTAGGCATCGGTCGGCCGCAGCGGCGGCTCAGGTTGCAGGTCGTCAAGGTATTCGCAAATCGTTGAGCTTTCATGCAGGGGCCTGCCGTCGTCCAGCAGCAAGGCGGGCACGACACCATTCGGGTTCATGGCCAGGAATTTCTCGGAATGGTGCTCCTGCTTGCCCAAATCAACAGGCACGCTTTCGTAGGCCATGCCTTTTTCGGCAAGGCACAGCCGTACGCGGCGCGACGCGCTGGACAGCCAGCCGTGAAAAAGCTTCATGTTGGCTCCCTGTTTTTGTTGTCGCTGGCGAGGGGCTTGGCCCGCTTTGCAGCAGCGCGTACGGGCGTGACCCGCGCCAGGGGGCCGCTGGGCGGCGGCCCTGCAACCACAGGCTGCGTCATGGTGGCGATGGCATCGGCGTATACATTGCCGCCACTGGAGATATGACCCGTCATCAGGCGACAGGCTGCGTCTTCGTCACCTGACAGGATGGCCTGCAACACACCCTGGTGTTCGCTCATCGAATTGCGGATGCGGCCGGGCCTGTCAAACATTGATGTTTGCGGATGCCGCATGCGGGCACGCATGGCGCGTAGCTGGCGCGCCAGCACATCGTTGCGGCTGCCGTCGTAGATGATTTCGTGAAACAGCCTGTTGGCCACGGCGTACTTTACGGCGTCTTTGGCTTTGGCTGCTTTTTCGCAGGCCTGTGCGGCCTGCTCCAGCTCCTGGCGCTGCGCAATAGCCATGCGGCGAGCTGAAAGACGGGCGGCTAGGCCTTCGAGCTCCATCAGCACTTCGAGCGTGGCGACGTATTCGGACAGCGAGATGCCACTGACCACTGCGCCCTGCCTCGACACCGGGCTGACCAGCCCGGCAGACGAGAGTAGCAACACGGCCTCACGTGCGGGTGTGCGCGAAACGCCGAAGCGGTCCATCAAGGCCTGCTCTTCTATGCGCGAGCCAGGGGGCAACTGTCCGGACGCTATCTCAGCCTCGAGGGTTGCCCGGATCTTGTCGCTCAGATTGACGCGTGGTGCTTGGGTCATGGGTTTCCAATACTGCAATTCTAAAACAGGGTGGCACTATATTCGTATTTATAAATATACATATAAACCCTATTTGCATTTTTATTAAAGCCATATGTACACTTTACTAACGCCCCGACCGCGCCGTCTGGCGTTTATCCAGGTGGCTTTCAGCCGGCAGAAATCAATAAAGGAGACCTCTCATGCAGATTAATCGCCGCCAGTTCAGCATCGCCGCGGGCTCGGCCCTGCTGGTCCCCCATGCAGCCAACGCCCAGGCTCAGCCTTCACTGGCGTCGCTTTACGAATCGGCGAAAAAAGAGGGTGAACTGACCTGGTACGCCGTGCCGCAGACCTCCGAAGTCGCGGAGCGCATGGGTCGCACTTTCACAGCACGCTATCCGGGCGTGAAGGTCAACGTGGTGCGCACTACTGCGCAGGTAGCCTTTCAGCGGCTAAACCAGGATCTGCGGGCCGGTACTGCCAATTGCGATGTTTTTACGTCGACAGACCTGGCGCATTACGTTGACCTCAAAGGCCGCAACCTGCTGTTGAAGTACGTGCCGGCTGCAGCCGCGCGGCAGGACAAGCGTGTGCAAAATATAGACCCGGATGGTTACTTCCATGCGTCGAGCTGCTTCATGATGGGCCTGATTTACAACACCAGCAAGGTCAAACCAGCCGATATTCCCAAGAGCTGGACCGACTTGGCCGACCCTAAATGGAATGGCTTGGCCGCGATGGCGCACCCCGCCTACAGCGGCGCCGCAGGAGCATGGTGCATAGAGATGCGCAAGCTGTACGGGGACGGTATTTTCAAGAAGTTTGCAGCCAACAAGGCGCACGTTGGCCGCTCGACGATTGATGCCGTCACCACAGTTATTTCGGGCGAATGCTCGGTATCAGCCGGTCCCATGAGCCTTGCAGCAGTGCAGGCTTCCAAGGGCAACCCGATCGCAACGCTCGCGCCCAAAGAAGGGCCGGTGCTGATCCTGTCGCCCTCCGCCATCCTGGCGAGTACGCGCCGCCCGAACGCATCGAAGCTGTTTCTTGAGTGGATGGTGAGCAGCGACGACACCGACCGCATCACATTTGAAGAGTTTGGCGTGCCCTTGCGCGCCGGTGCAAAGGCCGCACCCGGTGTGCTGGGACTGGGCGATGCCAGCCCGCTGCTCCGGCCGACACCACCTCAGATGGTGGTGCAGATCCCGAAGGTCATCGAGCTTTGGAAAGACGCTTTCGGTGTCTGAGGCCGCTCTTTCCACTGCCCCGGCAGCTATCTTGCTCCGCGTGCCGGGACGCCTGGCAGACCCGGCATTCTGGCTGTTCGCCGTGCTCGTCACCCTGCTGGTTCTACTAGTAGCCAATCCCATCTTGCGCCTGGTATGGGACAGCTTTCACACGGCGCAGGGCGACTGGTCCCTGCAAAGCTATGCGTCAGCGTTGGGCAACAGCCGCAACTTGCAAGCGTTGCTCAACTCGCTGGCCCTTGGCGCCGCTGTCACCGTACTGACGCTCGCCCTGGGCGTGCCGCTGGCGCTGGCGGTCTCGCGCTCCAACATGCCGGCACGTGGCCTCACCCATCTCAGCGTATTGGCGGCGTTTGTGATGCCCAACTTCCTGGGGGCTATCGCATGGATATTGCTGGCTGGACCAAACGCGGGTTGGCTTAACAAGCTGGTCATTGCATTCACAGGAGCAAACAAAGGACCGTTCAACATCTTCAGTTTCTGGGGTCTGGCATTTGTCATTGCGCTCTACACCTACCCGCTGATCTACGTGTTTACCAAAGCCGCGCTCGACCTTGTTTCCACCGAGCTGGAAGACGCTGCTGCCATTCATGGTGCGGGCAAGTTTCAAACCTTGGCACGCGTGACGCTGCCACTGGCACTGCCATCGATCATCGGCGCGGCTATCCTGATTTTTCTCGAAGCCATTGCGCTCTACGGCACGCCTGCACTGATTGCGATTCCGGCGGGCATCAACCTGGCCACCACGCAACTGGTATCCTTTTTTCAGTACCCTTTGCAAGTCGAGCAGGCCGCTGCTTTTTCAATGCCCATCTTGTTGCTGACCATCGTCATGCTGATGCTGCAGCGTCGACTGCTGGCACGCCGGGGCTACGTGTCTGTATCTGGCAAGGGAGGCGAGCGTCGTCCGCTCGACATTGGCCCATGGAAATGGCTGTTGCTAGCCTATTCAGCGCTGATCGCTTTGCTGAGCGTCGTGATGCCGTTAGCCATTCTGGTACTTGCGTCCTTATCAAAAGCCTGGGGCCGCGGCCTTGCAAGCGGCAACCTGACGCTGGGCAATTACTACACCATCTTTTTTGAACAGCTCACCGTTCGCGCTGCGATCATCAACACACTGCTTTATTCAATCTCAACCGCTCTGATCTGTGTATTTATGGGCATCTGCATTGCCTATGCTACGCAGCGACGGATCACACCGTACCCGACGGTGGTGCAGTTTCTGGCACTCGCACCGGTGGCTGTTCCGGGGATCATTCTGGCCATTGGCCTTTATGCCGCCTATGCAGGACCACCGTTTTCGCTTTATGGAACGGGCGTACTGATCGTGGTTGCCTTTACAACGCGCTTTCTGCCAATTGCTGTCACAGCGAGTGCAGCGGCAGTGCGCTCGCTCAACCCCGAACTGGAAGAGGCTGTACGCGTTCTGGGCGGTGGCCGCCTGACAGTACTGGTGCGCGTAGTCATACCGCTGCTTAAAAAGACGCTGGTGGGTGCCTTCATCTTGATCTTTGTGGTTTGCACCAAAGAGCTTTCCACCGCCGTATTTCTGACCGGCCCCGCATCGCGCGTCGTGTCGGTGCTGACGCTGGACCTGAGCGAGCAAGGAAACTACGAAACGCTGGCCGCCATGGGTGTGGTGCTGGTGGCCGTTGTGACGCTGGTAGTGGCCGCCGGCATGCGCGTGGCTGGACGTGACTTCATGCTGCGCCGTTCTTGATGAACCAGACGGAAACCAAAACATGTCCAAGCTTCAACTGAAAAATATTTCCAAGTCCTATGGTGCAGTCGCCGTCGTCGATGACCTGAGTCTGGATTTGCGCCAGGGCGAACTCGTCACTTTGCTGGGACCTTCAGGCTGCGGCAAGACAACTACGCTGCGCATGATCGCTGGCTTCATCGACCTGGGCGAAGGCTCCATAGAGATTGATGGCAAGCAGATATCCGGTCCCGGACGCACGGTACCACCCGAGCATCGCGGCATGTCGATGATTTTTCAAAGCTATGCCATCTGGCCCAACATGACCGTGGCCGAAAACGTGGGCTTTGGCTTGAAAGTGCGTGGTACGCCGCAGGATGAATCCAAACGCCGCATCGCCGAAATGCTGGATGTGGTGCACCTTGGCGCTCTCGCGCACCGCTATCCGGCTGAACTGTCGGGCGGGCAGCAACAGCGCGTCACTGGCGCGTGCCATGGTCGTGCGCCCCGAGGTGCTGTTGCTGGACGAGCCGCTGTCCAACCTCGATGCCAACCTGCGCGAGGAAATGGCCGGCGAGATTCGCCGCCTGCACGATGAGTTCCGCTTCACCACGGTTTATGTGACGCATGACCAGTCCGAGGCCATGACGATCTCCGACCGCATCGCCGTCATCAATCTGGGCAAGCTTGAACAAATAGACACGCCGTGGAACCTCTACAACCGTCCGCGTACACAGTTTGTTGCGGGCTTTATAGGTCGCACCAACCTTGTCACGGCGCAGGTGAATGAGGGACTGCTCACACTTGCCGGCCTGACCGGCACATTGCGACCTGAACAGCCCGTCGC
This sequence comes from Polaromonas sp., assembly GCA_025362825.1. Lineage (GTDB taxonomy): Bacteria > Pseudomonadota > Gammaproteobacteria > Burkholderiales > Burkholderiaceae_C > Polaromonas. The sequence continues at coordinate 22,131 of JANYFF010000068.1, forward strand.
GTCGGGCGCCACCGACGCGAGCATCTCCATCCGCCCGCAATCCCTTTACCTCGGCACATCGGGCAACGGTGCCCTGCCGATGGGCATGGTTTGCGTGGTGTCACGCACCTACCTGGGCGAACACTGGGATTACGTGGTCAGCCCCATCGGCGGTGGTGACCCACTGCGCGTCCATGCGCCGCCGGCCACCCTGCTTGAGGTCGGCCAGCAATCATCTTTATTCATCGATCCGCGCGGTGTTGCGGTGGTGAGCTGAACAATGAAAGAAAACATGCCACGAATGCCGTTTTGGCCCGCCTTTGCCCTACTGGCACAGACGACGATGGTGTTTTTTGGCGGCAACAGCCTGACGGCTGCGCACGACGACCCGCGCCGCACACTTCGCGATTACTGAGCCCCGCACTGACCTATTACAAGTTGCAGATTTAACCGGAACCTCCCATGAACAATTCACCGCTTTCGCGCTACACCGTGCTTGACTTGACCATCGCGCGTGCCGGACCAGCAGCAGTTCGGTTGCTCGCAGATTGGGGCGCAACCGTGATTCGCGTCGAGCCGCCGCCGCAAAAAGACCGTGGATCGGTTACTGGACGTCGCCGCGGCGCAGATGAACAAAACCTGCACCGCAACAAGCGCAGCCTGTTTCTCGACCTGAAGACACCGCAAGGCGCAAAAGTGCTTCGGCGCCTGATTGAACGCAGCGATGTGGTGGTCGAAAACTTTCGATCGGTAGTAAAAGCGCGGCTTGGACTCACTTATGAAGATCTAAAAAAGATCAACCCGCGCATCATCCTGGCCAGCATTTCCGGCTATGGCCAGGATGGCCCTTACAGCGAGCGTCCCGGTGTTGACCAGGTCATGCAGGGGATGTGCGGCCTGATGTCCGTTACCGGTGAAATCGGGCGCGGGCCAGTACGTGCAGGTATCGCCATTTCCGACACCACCGCCGGCATGTTCCTCGGTCAGGGCATCCTGCTTGCCCTGCTGCACCGCGAACACACCGGCGAAGGCCAGTGGGTACATACTTCGTTGCTGGAGGGCATGCTGAACAAGCTGGACTTCCAGGCTGCGCGTTATACGGTAGCGGGCGATGTCGCCATTCAAGAGGGCAACGCCCACCCGACACAAGTACCCATGGGGACTTACCGGGCCAGCGACGGACTGGTCAACATATGTGCCAGCACGCACAAAATGTGGGCCGGCTTTTGCAAGGCGCTGGGTGCCGAAGCCCTGCTCGACAACGTCAATTACCACGATCCCGAGTCACGTCTGGTCCATCGCCGCCAACTGGACGCCGATGTTGAAGCTGTCACCGCACGTTTCACCGTAGCCGAATTGGTGAGGCGGCTGAACCCTGCGGGCGTGCCATGCGGGCCGATATACGACATCGGACAGGCATTTGAAGACCCGCAGGTCAAACACCTTCGAATGACGCGGCCTGCGGGTCACGCTGTGCTCGGTGATCTGCATCTGGTGCGTTCGCCCATCAACCTGTCGGCGTTTCCACACCCGGAACGGTTTGAGCGTGCCGCGCCGGATCCCGGCGAGCACACCGAGGAATTGCTGCGAGAGGCAGGCTTTGAGGATGACGACATCAAGACCATGATGGAAGAAGGAGCAGTGACATGACCCAGCGGGCTATTGAATTGAAAACCACCAAAATATTGGCGCATGTGGAGGAAGGCACAGGTTGGCTCACCTTCAACAATCCGGAGCGACGCAACGCAGTGTCGCTGGAGATGTGGCAAGGAATGTCTGATGCGATGGCTGCTTTTGAGGCTGACCCGCAAGTGCGCGTGGTGGTGATGCGCGGCGCGGGTGGTAAATCATTTGCGGCTGGCGCCGACATCTCCGAATTTGAACAGTATCGCGCCAATGCAGAGCAAAAAGACAACTATGCCCGCATTGCATCAGGAGGGCAGAAAGGCCTCGCCAATCTCAGCAAACCACTGATCGCCATGATTGACGGTTTTTGCATCGGTGGTGGGCTGGCGATTGCCCTGAATGCAGACATACGCTTCGCCTCTCCCGGTTCACAATTTGGGATTCCGGCCGCCAAACTGGGCCTGGGCTATGAATACGAGGGGCTGGCAGCACTGGCGCGGCTGGTGGGGCCCTCCACCGCCCGCGACATGTTGTTCAGCGCACGGTTTCTGGACACGCAAGAAGCGTTTGCCCGTGGTCTTGTCAATTTCGTCGTTGAAGGAAGCCAGCTAGCGCAGCAGGTACGTGACTACGCAACCCGCATCGCCGCCAATGCGCCACTCACGGTGCACGCGGCCAAACAAGCCATGCGCGTATTTGACCAGTATTCACGCAACCCCGAGTCAGAAAATATTGAGCAGTTGGTAAACCAATGCTTTGACAGCGCGGACTATCGGGAAGGCCGGCGCGCCTTTATTGAAAAACGCGTACCGCGTTTTGTGGGGTGCTGACATGGGATTACCCGAGCTGACCATCGACGGACCGATTGCCACCATCACCCTGCGTCGGCCCGAACAGGCCAACCGCATCGAGCCCGACGACCTTGCTGCCCTGGCCGACCACATTGCCGCTGTCAACTTGCTGCCTGAGGTGTTGGTGCTCCGCTTGCAGGCAGCGGGCAAATACTTCTGTAGCGGCTACAACATCGGCCAGATCGGCAGCGACCGAAAAGTAGATTT
>JANYFF010000073.1 GCA_025362825.1 Polaromonas sp.
TACACCGGTGGTACGGGTGCAACCGGCGCCACCGGCTACACGGGGGCAACTGGTGGTACCGGCGCAACCGGCGCTACGGGTTATACAGGTGCTACCGGCGGTACGGGTGCAACAGGCGCTACGGGATATACGGGTGCAACCGGTGACACGGGCGCAACAGGCAGTACCGGCGCCCGCGGCAATACGGGTGCCCGTGGCGGCGCCAACGGTGACACGCTGGTAATCGTTCCCGCACGCTAATCGCCGCCCCTGCTCTACCGGCACTGATTGAAATCACCGCTTCTGGAGCAAAAAAAGGCCGCAGCCCCCGTTTTACGGGCGCCTGCTGCTAGCAAAGTAATAGTAATCAGGATTTCCCCGCTCACCGGACCATGCGGGAGGAGATTTCAGGGTTCCCGGTTGCGATGCGGTGCGCCTTCTGGCCGGGGCTCGCGGGCGCGGGCGGCTTCAGCGCCCTGGGCCTGCTGCTGAGCCCGTGCCTGCTGGGCGCGTTGTTGCTGATGCTGCTCGCGTAGCTGTCGTTGCTGATCCTGCTGGGTTTTCTGGGCTTGGCGCGCTTGCTCCTGCTGTTGGCGCTGCGCCCTTTGTTGAGCCTGTTCCTGTGCCTGTGCCTGTGTCGCGGCCCGCTGAGCCTGCTCTGCGGCATTGCGGTCTGCGGCCGCCCGCGGATTGAGGGTCGGCGTGGCCGCTGTCACGGGCGGATTCGCACGCGCCTGTGGGGCTGGCCGCTGGGGCTGTTCGCGCTGGGCCTCAGGCGGGCGAGCGGGGTTGAAGAATGGACGCGCTGGTTCAGGTTGTGCCGCTGGATCGCGGCGCGTCTGATTGGGTTGCCCTGTCTGCGGGCCTTGTCGCGGCTGAGCCTGCCTGGTAACCGGTGGGGTGGCTGGTGGCGGGGACGGGGGGGCTGCAGTTGGTGCGACAGGGGCAGGTTTTGACGCAGGCTGCGGAACCGGCACAGCCGCTACAGCCGCTATGCCCGCGGCATAGGAGCCCTGTGGTGCAGGTGCCAGCAGGGCGGCGGGCCGCTGCGGCTCACGCCCGCCTTCGAGACGGGCGCGCTGGTCGTTGCCGCGCTCCTCACGTCGCTCCTCTGGGCGTCCGTCGCGGTGCTCGCCCCGGCTGGCAACGACGGGCCGGGGTGCGAGCAAGGCAGCCGGCGGTACGGCGGCCGCTACAGCAGGTGCTGGCAAGTCTCGCGTCTGTGGCCTGGGTGGCAGCGTGACCGGGGCGGCAGCGTTGCTGGTGGTTGCCGGCGCACGCCCCAGGTCGCGGGCATTGACCGCCTCGAAGCTGCCGCGCCCCGGCCGGCCGCGTGCAAAGTCGGCCATATTCGTGACGGTAACTGCTGAGGGCTGGCGCTGGTAGCGGTAGACAGTTGTGTTGTTGACAACGTTGTTCACCACAATGTTGTTATTGATCTGTGTGACGTAGCGCGGACTGGCCTGGTAGGCGGGTAGAAAAGCTTCGCCCGGCGCCAGCGGAAACCAGCCCACCCCTGGCCGCGACGGAAAGCCCGCACCAAGGCTTATATTCCAGGTTGCAGCGCCGATGCCGCCACCGACAAAGGCTACCAGCGCAGGCGCATACACGGGGCGTGGTTCGAGGTGGCCCGGCACCCAGGCCCAGCGCGGTCCGATCTGCGCCCAGCGGCCATAGTGGAAGGGCGCAAATCCCCACGGCGCATCGTCAATCCAGGTCCAGCCCCATGGGGAAATCCAGCTCCAGTGCCCGGCGCGGTAGGGCGCCCAACTGGCCGGCATCGCGCGCGGCAGCCAGATGGCGCCGTAGCCCGGGTCCTGGCTCCAGTCGCCATAGCTGTCAAGTTGTTGGTAGCCAACGATTTCGCGCGGGATATAGCGCGCCGATACCGATTGCTCCTCGCGCCGGTCGCGGGCAATGGCCCATGCGTCAAAGTTGTCCTGCAGGCTGGCGCCGGGCGCAGCGGGGGCCAGGTCGGTGCCGGTAAAGCTGCCCTGTTGCTGGTTGCCAAGGGTGAGCGGCGTGCCGCTGCCACCATAAATCGCGCCGCCGCCCGACTGGGCCACCACCCGCGTGGTGTCGCTGGCTGGGTTGGCGTCGATGCGGTAGTCGCCCGGTTTGTTGATCACGAAGGCCAGGTTGGGCGTGTCGATTTCCAGCTTCTGACCTTCGAACAGTGTGCGCACACGCAGGCGAAGCGTGCCCTGCTCCAGACGCAATTGCGTCACGTTGTCGTCCAGCGTCAGGAAATCGAGACTGGTCTGCTCGTTCATGCGCAGCGTTGTCGAGCCAACGTGCAGTTCGGTCCTGGCGCCGGGCCCGGCCCAAAGGCGGTCACCGCTGATCAAAGGACGGTTGGCAATGGCTGGCGTCCAGGCGTTGGCGTCGCTGCTGCCCGCCAGCTCGGCAGGCAAAAAGCTCACGCCGCCTTCCATCAGGTTCAGCCGTGCCACGCTGCCGGGTGGGTCTGCCGCACTGCCTGACTGCGCCCAGCCGGCTGGCTGCAGGGCCAACAGCAAAACGGCGGTCACACACGGCATCACGCCGGTGCGCCATCTGGCGAACCATTGAGGCAGGGGCCGCGGGTTTCGACGGGGGTTTGAAAAGGATGTCGTCATTTTTCGCACTTCCTGACTGTCCTTGCGGACTTGATGCGGTCCCATTGGCTTGCTTTCGCGGGCTCCCGCAAGGGGCACTTTTTAATATTTGGACAAATACAGCGGGGCGTCTGTCGGTGAAGGCCGCGTTGTTGGCCTTTGACCAGCATCGCCTGCCTCATGCATATGGCCCTTTCATTGAACGCAGTAGCCTGCCTGAGGCGTGCCAAGCGTCTGTAAAGAGTGCGTCATATCGTGTTCGCCAATGCAAGCCACACCAGGCGATCACCACCCCTCAACATGCCTCAGGGCCGCCCTAAAGAGAGCATGTATCAGTCAAAATGGCCTGTAGCCCCGGTAAATACTTGGTACTTTGCTATTAAAAAAGAAGCAAGCTGGTTTGATGCGACGAAATTTCGAAGGCGGCAGCTTGGTAAGCGCCGACCCGGCGCCACCATTTACGCAGGGTGACGGCGGGTGGTCCGGCGGCAGGTGGGGCAGGCTGCCGTGGAAAAAGTCGCTTGGAGTGCACAGTGGCCTTTGAGGCGCTGGGCAGGTGGCGGCGCGGCGTAGCTTAAAATGCTGAGTTCTGCCATTTTTCCAACCCGGAGTCCTCCATGCCCAAAAAAATCAGAGTCGAAGCCGACATCTGCGCCCCAAAGCCTGTTCCCCCGAAAGGTTACACCACGTCCACCGGTCACGGCCAGAAGGTCAGCCTTGAGCGCGGCACCTCGACACGCAGCAAGAAAAACCCGGGCAAGCGTCCGAAAAAGGGCGGCTGATCAGCGAACCCCGGCAACGCAGCTTGCCAAAAAAACAGGCGCCTTCAAGGCGCTTTTTTTTCGCCTGTGCGCAAGGCGGATGGCTATGCTAGCTGGGCTAGTAGCGGTCCGATCAGGGCAGACTTCACCTGCCTGGTCAGCGTTTTCGTTTGATTTTGGTGACGAGTGGTCTTGGAGGCAGCCCTGCAGCAGCTCTTGCGAGCGCATCGGCTTTGGCGTTGCGATGACCCGGTATCCAGACGACGCTGGCCGCTTCAAACGACGCCAGCATGACGCGGATGCTTTCAAACAGGCACTCAAGCCGGTCGATCTTTCGGCTGTCCAGGCCCGAGAGCTGGTCAACCACCACGCGGCTGTCGCTGTGGATACTTATTTTTTTTGCGCTCAGCAGCCTGGCTTGCTCCAGTGCTAGCAGCATGGCCCGGGCCTCTGCTTCGTTGTTGCAACCCTTGCTGATGCCGGTGACCGACAGCTCATGGTGCTGACCATCGGGCCCGCTCAGGGTTGCGCCCAGACCCATGGTTCCCGGATTCGGAAAGGCGCTGCCATCGCAGTGGACCAGCCAAGTGTCACTGACCAATGGCAAGGGTTGACTTTGCCTCTTCAGCGGCACGCGGGCCACATCCGCATCTGAATCCGGCGCCGCACGGCTCGGATGCCAGTCGCTCACATGTTGCGCCGGTATTGCCCGCCCACCTCAAACAGCGCATTGGTAATCTGCCCGAGGGAGCAGACACGCACGGCGTCCATCAGCACTTCAAACACATTGAGATTCTCAATTACCGATTGCTGCAGGCGTTTGAGCATGGCGGGTGATTCACTGGCATGCAATGCATGAAACTCGGCAAGCCGTCTGAGCTGGCTCTGTTTTTCTTCGTCGGTTGAACGCGCCAGCTCCAGCTTGTCCTGAACGGCATCGCCATGCGGATTGCGAAAGGTATTGACGCCGATGATGGGCAGCTCACCGGTGTGCTTGAGCATCTCGTAGTGCATGGACTCGTCCTGGATGCGGCCGCGCTGGTAGCCGGTTTCCATGGCACCCAGCACGCCGCCACGCTCGGCAATGCGTTCAAACTCCAGCAGTACGGCTTCTTCCAGCAACTCGGTCAGCTCTTGAATGATAAAGGCGCCCTGTGACGGGTATTCATTTTTTGCCAGACCCCATTCGCGGTTGATGATGAGCTGAATGGCCATGGCACGGCGCACCGATTCTTCGGTCGGTGTGGTGATGGCTTCGTCAAAGGCATTGGTGTGCAGCGAGTTGCAGTTGTCGTATATCGCAATCAGCGCCTGCAGGGTGGTGCGGATGTCGTTGAACTGGATTTCCTGGGCGTGTAGGCTGCGTCCCGACGTCTGGATGTGGTACTTGAGCTTCTGGCTACGCTCGTTTGCGCCGTATTTTTCCTTCATCGCCACGGCCCAGATGCGTCGCGCGACGCGGCCCATCACCGTGTATTCCGGGTCCATGCCATTACTGAAAAAGAAGGACAGATTAGGCGCAAAGTCATCGATGTGCATGCCGCGCGCGAGGTAGGCTTCGACAAAGGTGAACCCATTGGACAGCGTGAAAGCCAGTTGCGAGATCGGGTTGGCGCCTGCCTCTGCGATGTGGTAACCGCTGATGGACACACTGTAGAAGTTGCGCACTTTGTTATGCACAAAATACTGCGCAATGTCACCCATCACCTTGAGTGAAAATTCGGTTGAGAAAATGCAGGTGTTCTGTCCCTGATCTTCTTTCAGGATGTCGGCTTGTACGGTGCCGCGCACGTTTTCCTGTACCCATTCTCGGATTTTTGCGGTTTCGGTGGCGGTCGGGTCGCGGCCGTTGTCGTTTTTGAACTTGTCAAGGTTCTGGTCGATGGCGGTGTTCATGAACATTGCCAGGATGGACGGTGCCGGACCGTTGATGGTCATGGACACCGAAGTAGACGGGTTGCACAAATCAAAACCGTCGTAAAGCACTTTCATGTCGTCCAGCGTGGCGATCGACACACCGGAATTGCCCACCTTGCCGTAGATGTCAGGGCGCACGCCGGGGTCGTTGCCGTAGAGGGTGACTGAGTCAAAGGCTGTAGACAGGCGCTTGGCGGCCATGCCTTCGCTCAGCAGCTTGAAGCGCGTGTTGGTTCGGAAAGGGTCGCCTTCACCGGCGAACATGCGGGTGGGGTCTTCACCTTCACGCTTGAAGGCGAAGGTGCCGGCGGTATACGGGTAGCTGCCGGGCACGTTGTCCAGCATCAGCCATTTCAGGATTTCTCCGTGGTCTTCATATTGCGGCAACGCGACTTTGCGGATTGTGGTGCCGGAGAGCGATTTGGTAGTCAGCGCCGTGCGGATTTCCTTGTCGCGAATTTTCACCACGTACTCGTCGCCGGCGTAAGCCCTTTGCATGTCGGGCCACTGGGCCAGTAGGGCTCTGGCATCACCGTCCATACGCGCCTTGCGGTGACCGGCCAGGTCCAGCGCGGCTTCGGCTGCGGGCGCGCGCTCGGGCTTGTCAATCTTGAGCATGGCGGCCGAGGCTTGCAGTTGCTGGATCTCACGCGCCAGGCGGGACTGCGCTTGCGCGCGCTTCTTGTAGCCGCGCACGGTGTCGCTTATTTCTGCAAGGTAGCGCGTGCGTGCAGCGGGTACCACCGGAGTCTGGTTGGTGCTGTGGCGCACATTGACAACCGGCAATGTGCCGCCAGTGAGCAACAGCCCAAGGGCAGCCAGTCGCGGTTTGAGCGCCTGGTAGAGCGCGGTCACGCCGTCATCGTTGAAGCGTGCGGCCATGGTGCCGAAAACCGGCATCTTTTCAGTCGGCGTCGTCCAGGCTTCCTTATTGCGCTGCACCTGCTTGGCAACATCGCGCAACGCATCGAGCGAACCCTTGCGGTCAAACTTGTTAATGGCGATGAATTCAGCGAAGTCCAGCATGTCGATTTTCTCAAGCTGGCTGGCCGCGCCGAATTCGGGCGTCATCACATACATCGGGACATCCACATGCGGCACGATGGCGGCGTCACCCTGGCCGATGCCGGAGGTTTCGACCACGATCAAGTCAAAGCCTGCGCATTTACAGGCGGCAATCACGTCAGGCAGGGCCTTGCTGATCTCGCTGCCAAATTCCCGCGTGGCCAGGCTGCGCATAAAAACCCGAGACCCAGCAGACCAGGGATTTATGGCGTTCATGCGGATACGGTCACCCAAAAGCGCGCCACCGCTCTTGCGACGTGATGGGTCAATGCTGATAACGGCCACGCGCAGGTTGTCGTTTTGATCCAGCCGCAAGCGGCGAATGAGCTCGTCAGTCAATGATGATTTGCCCGCACCGCCGGTTCCGGTAATGCCAAGAACCGGTATTTTTTTGATAGCAGCCTGCGCCCGTATTTGCTGGACCAGCGCCGCATTGGCCTTATCATTTTCCAGTGCGGTGATCAATTGCGCCAGAGCGCGCCAGTTCATTTCGCCATGGCCTTCTATGGCCTCAACTGCAGACGGTGCAAATGGGGTCAGGTCCCTGTCGCAGCGCATGACCATCTCGCCGATCATCCCCGCCAAGCCCATTTTCTGCCCGTCTTCAGGGCTATATATACGGGTTACGCCATAGGCATGCAGCTCGCGGATTTCAGGCGGAACGATGACGCCGCCGCCGCCGCCAAAAACCTGGATATGCTCGCCGCCGCGGCTTTTGAGCAGATCAACCATGTATTTGAAGTATTCGACATGCCCGCCCTGGTAGGAGCTGATGGCAATGCCCTGCGCGTCTTCCTGCAGGGCGGCGGTGACGACCTCATCTACGCTGCGGTTGTGCCCCAGATGGATCACCTCTGCGCCCATGCCCTGCAATATGCGTCGCATGATGTTGATGGCCGCGTCATGCCCGTCGAATAATGAGGCCGCCGTTACAAAGCGGACCTTGTGCGTGGGTCGGTAGCTGGCAAGCGCTTTGTATTCTGCAGATAGATCGGTCA
>JANYFF010000074.1 GCA_025362825.1 Polaromonas sp.
GTGGTGCAGGTGCGGGTGGCGGGGCAGTTTCAGGCGGTGGAGCAGTTGCGGGCCATGCCCATACGTGGCAACTCAGGTAACCAGCTCCGTCTGGGTGACATCGCCGAAATCAAGCGCGGCTACGTTGATCCGCCTGCCATCAAGGTGCGCCACCAGGGCAAGGAAGTCATCGCGCTGGGCGTGTCGATGGCAAAGGGCGGCGACATCATTGCGCTGGGCAAGTCGCTCAAGCAGTTGAGCGACAGCCTGGGCAAGACCCTGCCTGCTGGCATCACGCTGGTGCAAATTCAGGACCAGCCGACTGCGGTTGCGACTTCAGTCAACGAGTTTGTGCGCGTGCTGATCGAGGCGGTGGTCATCGTGCTGGCCGTCAGTTTTATCAGCCTTGGCTTTCACACCCGCCCGGCAGGGCCGAACGGACCGCTGCCATGGTGGAAGCGCTATTACATTGACGTGCGGCCGGGCTTGGTGGTCGGCATCACCATCCCCATGGTGCTGAGCGTGACGTTTCTGGCGATGCTTTACTTCGGCATCGGGCTACACAAGATTTCGCTGGGCTCGCTGATCATCGCGCTAGGCTTGCTGGTGGACGACGCCATCATTGCCGTTGAAATGATGGTGCGCAAGATGGAAGAAGGCTATGACAAGGTGCGTGCCGCAACCTTCGCCTATGAATTGACAGCCATGCCCATGCTGACCGGAACGCTGATTACTGCGGCAGGCTTTTTGCCCATCGGCCTGGCTAAGTCTGTCACCGGCGAATACACCTATGCGATTTTTGCGGTGACTGTGATTGCGCTGGTGCTGAGCTGGATTGTGTCGGTGTACTTTGTGCCCTACCTGGGCACGCTGCTGCTTCGCAAACCCGACCATGTGCTGGAAAGAAAACCCGGCGCGGACGAACATGACGAACACGAGATGTTCGACTCGGCTTTCTACAACGTCTTCCGCAAGGCGGTGAACTGGTGCGTGCAGTACCGCTGGATCACGATTGGCGCGACAGTGCTTATTTTTGCGCTGGGCATTGTGGGCATGGGCAAGGTGCAGCAGCAGTTCTTCCCTGATTCAAGCCGGCCCGAAATCATGCTGGATATCTGGTTCCCGGAAGGTACTTCGTTTGCGGCCAACGAGCTGACCGCCAAACGTGTCGAGGCACGCTTGCTGAAAGAAGAGGGCGTGACGTCCGTCAGCACCTGGGTTGGCTCGGGCGTGCCGCGCTTTTATCTGCCGCTGGACCAGGTCTTTCCGCAAAGCAATGTGTCGCAGTTCATCGTGCTGCCCAAGGACTTGAAGGTGCGGGAGTCACTGCGCATCAAGCTGCCGGCGTTGCTGGCTACCGAGTTCCCGGAGGTGCGCGGGCGCGTCAAGCTGCTACCCAACGGGCCACCGGTGCCTTACCCGGTTCAATTTCGCGTGGTGGGGATTGATCCGCTGGTGCTGCGTGAGCGCGCCGACGAGGTCAAGGCAGCGCTGCGCGAAAATGCACATACCCGTGGCGTCAACGACAACTGGAACGAATCCGTCAAGGTTCTGCGCCTGGAAGTGGACCAATCCAAAGCGCGCGCTTTGGGTGTGACCAGCCAGTCGATTGCGCAGGCTTCGCGGACAATTTTGTCGGGCACGAATGTCGGACAGTTCCGCGAGGGCGACAAACTGATTGACATCGTGCTGCGCCAGCCGCTGGACGAACGCAATGCCATCACCGACATTGCCAACGCCTACTTGCCCACAGCGTTGGGCAAATCAATTCCGCTGACGCAGATTGCCAAGCCTGTGTTTACCTGGGAGCCGGGCGTGATGTGGCGTGAAAACCGTGATTACGCTATCACGGTGCAGAGCGATATTGTCGAAGGTCTGCAGGGCGCCACAGTGACGGCAGAGTTGGCGCCGCGGCTGAAAGCGATGGAAGACAAATGGAAAGCCCAGGGCCTGACGGGTTACCGCATCCAGGTGGCGGGGGCGGTTGAAGAAAGCTCCAAGGGGTCGGCATCGATTGCCGCTGGTATTCCCATCATGCTGTTTTTGACCTTCACGCTGCTCATGCTGCAACTGCAAAGTTTCAGCCGCGCGCTGCTGGTGTTCCTGACCGGGCCTTTGGGCATCGCCGGGGTGGCCGGGGCTTTGCTGGTGCTGGGCCGGCCGTTTGGCTTTGTCGCCTTGCTCGGCGTGATTGCCCTGATGGGCATGATCCAGCGCAATTCGGTGATCCTGATTGACCAGATCGAGCAGGACCGTAGCCGCGGCGTGCCGGCATGGGATGCAATTGTCGAATCGGCGGTGCGGCGGTTGCGTCCGATAGTGCTGACGGCAGCTGCCGCAGTGCTGGCCATGATTCCGCTGTCACGCAGCGTGTTCTGGGGCCCGATGGCGGTCGCCATCATGGGTGGGCTGATTGTTGCAACCGCGCTGACCTTACTGGCTTTGCCGGCAATGTACGCTGCGTGGTTTCGCGTAAAACGCGAAACACCGGCGTCTTAAAAATCCCGCCGGCCGTCCGGCGCAAAACGCCCGGAGCCGTGCAGTTCCGCGTCAAGCGGGAAGAGCTTCTTATTACAGGTTAAAATAGAAAGTTAACCGATTTCCGGCGGGAGTTCGGCCAAACGCTGGAGAAATCCGGCGCCTTGGCGAGGTCCCGCTTTTTGTTTCAGGCGCGCGGGTGGCGAAATTGGTAGACGCACCAGGTTTAGGTCCTGACGGTAGCAATACTGTGCGGGTTCGAGTCCCGCCCCGCGCACCACTTTAAAAATTGCAGGCTCAACGGACATCAGCACGATGTTCGTGGTTCTGTTTGACTGTTTAGATTCTTAGGAAACCATCATGGCTGTGACTGTCGAAACCCTTGAAAAGCTGGAACGCAAAATCACCCTGACCCTGCCGGTCGGCACCATCCAGTCGGAAGTTGATAACCGCCTCAAGAAGCTGGCCCGCACCGTCAAGATGGACGGTTTTCGCCCAGGAAAAGTACCGATGAATGTTGTGGCCCAGCGCTACGGCTATTCAGTTCATTACGAAGTCATGAACGACAAGGTTGGCGAGGCATTCTCTGCCGCTGCGAATGAAGCCAAACTGCGCGTCGCCGGTCAGCCGCGTATCAGCGAAAAAGAAGGCGCACCTGAAGGCAACATGACCTTTGACGCCATCTTTGAGGTCTACCCGGAGGTCAAGATCACCGACCTGACGACCGCTGAAATCGAAAAAGTCAGTGCTGAAGTCAGCGACGCCGCCATCGACAAAACCATCGACATCCTGCGCAAGCAGCGTCGTACGTTTGCCCAGCGCGCAGCCGATGCACCGGCCCAGGAAGGTGATCGCGCCACGATCGATTTCGAAGGCAAGATCGACGGCGAGACCTTTGCCGGCGGCAAGGCAGAAGACTTTCAGTTCCTGATCGGCGATGGCCAGATGCTCAAGGAATTTGAAGAAGCCGTGCGCGGCATGAAAAGCGGTGAAAGCAAGACTTTCCCCCTTAACTTTCCGGCTGACTACCACGGCAAGGATGTCGCCGGCAAGCAGGCCGATTTCCTCGTGACCGTCAAAAAGCTCGAAGCCGCCAACCTGCCTGAAGTCAATGAAGCACTGGCCAAGTCCCTCGGCATTGCCGATGCAACGGTTGAAGGCTTGCGCAGCGACATCAAGAAAAACCTTGAGCGCGAAGTCAAGTTCCGCCTGCTGGCTCGCAACAAGAATGCCGTGATGGACGCGCTGGTTGCCAGCGCCGAGCTTGATCTGCCGAATTCCAGCGTTCAGGCTGAACTTGACCGCATGATTGAAGGTGCCCGTGCTGAATTGAAACAGCGTGGTGTCAAGGACGCTGACAAAGCCCCGATTCCTGACGACGTTTTCCGTCCACAGGCTGAAAAGCGCGTTCGCCTGGGCCTGGTGGTTGCAGAACTGGTTCGTGCCAACAATCTGCAAGCCAAACCTGAACAGCTGAAGGCGCACATTGAAGAACTCGCTGCCAGCTATGAGAAGCCTCAGGACGTGGTGCGCTGGTACCTCAGCGACAACCGCCGCATGGGCGAGGTTGAGGCTGTAGTCATTGAAAACAACGTTACCGACTTTGTACTGTCCAAAGCCAAGGTGACCGAAAAAACGGTTTCGTTTGACGAACTGATGGCCCAGAACTGATCAAGTCTCTGCAGCCGTAATAAATTGGGGTTTGTGCCTGGCTTGAAGTCCGGAGCGCAAGCCCCATTTCTTTTGGGTACAGTAGCATTAACCCGGCAGAATCTCTGGAGAAAATTTGATGGCAAGGAACGGTATGAACAGTATTTACGGTGGTTCCCACTTCGGCGCCAACACTGGTGCCCAGGCGGGTGCAATGGAAACCCAGGGCCTGGGTATGGTGCCCATGGTGATCGAGCAATCCGGTCGCGGCGAGCGTTCTTATGATATTTATTCACGCCTGCTCAAAGAGCGCGTGATTTTCCTGGTCGGTCCGGTCAACGACCAGACTGCTAACCTGGTGGTGGCGCAGTTGCTGTTCCTGGAAAGTGAAAATCCTGACAAGGATATTTCCTTCTACATCAACTCACCGGGTGGCTCTGTGACGGCCGGCATGGCGATTTACGACACCATGCAATTCATCAAGCCTGATGTTTCGACGCTTTGCGTCGGCATGGCCGCCAGCATGGGCGCGTTTTTGCTATCCGCTGGTACCAAGGGAAAGCGCTTTTCGCTGCCTAACTCGCGCGTCATGATTCACCAGCCTTCCGGCGGCGCGCAAGGGCAGGCCAGCGATATCGAGATTCACGCCCGCGACATCCTGAAAACGCGTGACCAGCTGAACCGCATCCTGGCAGCCAACACGGGCCAGACGGTCGAGAAAATCGAACGCGATACGGAGCGCGACTATTTCATGTTCGCAGACGAGGCTCAAACCTATGGCCTGGTTGACCAGGTCATTTCCAAGCGGCCATAACGCTCTAGCATTGGCCGGTTTACTCTGGTACAGCGGCGCTTTCTGTAACGGAAAGCGCCGTTTGTATTTGGTTATCATTGGGTAACCGCTCTTCTCACGTTTTCTTAGCCACTCTACAAGGCACCTCCACAATGGCCGAAAAAAAAGGCTCCTCCACTGAAAAGACCCTGTATTGCTCCTTCTGCGGCAAAAGCCAGCATGAGGTCAAAAAGCTGATTGCAGGGCCGTCGGTGTTTATCTGCGACGAGTGCATAGACCTTTGCAACGAAATCATCCGCGACGAGCTGCCAGCCGGTGAAGATGTCCGCGAAACCCGGACCGACCTGCCGACGCCTTCCGAAATCAAGGCAACCCTCGACGGTTACGTGATTGGCCAGGATCCGGCCAAGCGTACGCTGGCTGTGGCCGTTTACAACCACTACAAGCGCTTGCGCCACAAGGAAAAAGCCAAGAAGGACGATGTTGAGCTCACCAAAAGCAACATTCTGCTGATCGGCCCTACAGGTTCGGGCAAAACCCTGCTGGCACAGACATTGGCGCGCACTCTCAACGTTCCTTTTGTGATGGCCGATGCCACGACTCTGACAGAAGCCGGCTATGTTGGCGAGGACGTCGAAAACATTATCCAGAAGCTGCTGCAAAGCTGTAACTATGAAGTCGAGCGTGCGCAGCAGGGCATTGTTTATATTGACGAGATTGACAAGATTTCGCGCAAATCCGACAACCCTTCGATTACGCGGGATGTGTCTGGCGAGGGCGTGCAGCAGGCGCTGCTCAAGCTGATTGAGGGCACCATGGCCTCGATACCACCGCAGGGTGGTCGCAAGCATCCGAATCAGGACTTTTTGCAGGTAGACACCACCAACATCCTGTTCATTTGCGGCGGTGCTTTTTCGGGGCTTGAGAAAGTCATTGAGAACCGCACCGAGGCGTCTGGCATCGGCTTTGGCGCGGCGGTCAAGAGCAAGAAGTCGCGTAGCCTGACAGAATCTTTCAAGGACGTAGAACCTGAAGACCTTATCAAGTTTGGCTTGATCCCCGAGCTTGTTGGCCGTATGCCGGTAGTTGCTACGCTGGCTGAGTTGTCCGAGGATGCTTTGGTACAGATTTTGACCGAGCCGAAAAATGCGGTAGTCAAACAATTCAGTAAGCTTCTGGCGATGGAAGGGGTTGACTTGGAGATCCGACCGTCCGCGCTGAAGGCTATTGCTCGCAAGGCGTTGGCCCGCAAAACGGGTGCACGCGGGCTGCGCTCCATTCTGGAGCAGTCGTTGATTGATACCATGTTCGATTTGCCGACC
>JANYFF010000100.1 GCA_025362825.1 Polaromonas sp.
ACTCAAAATCGAGAAATGTTTTTTTAGCCATGAGGTTTCCTGTGTTTCCTATTTACCCAGCCTATCCAGTGGTCTAGATTTTGGGTGTTGTTTTGATTTTAATAAGCCACGGGCGCTGGATCAAGCGAGCGCCAAATATACCAAGTTGCGACGCTGCAGTAGGGCGCCCAGGCGGCGGCCACCTCGCGGGCATCGCTGCGGCTGACGGATTCGCCAGAAAAATAATTGTGGCTGATGCCGTTAATCAGGCCGACATCATCGAGCGGCAACACATTGGGCCGCGTCAGGTAAAACATCAAAAACATCTCGGCAGTCCAGCGGCCGATGCCGCGAATCGCGATCAGTTCGGCAATGATGGCTTCGTCATCCATCGCTGCCCAGTCCTTGACATGAACCGTGCCAGCGTCGAAGTGGATCGACAAATCCACCAGGTATTCAACCTTGCGCGCGCTCAGGCCAGCGGCGCGCATGTCGTCCACCTTGAGCTTGAGCACATTGCCGGGCGTCATCTTTTTGGGCAGGGCCACAAAGCGGTGCCAGACAGTCTGCGCCGCCTTAACCGAAATCTGCTGACCCACGATGCTGCGCGCCAGCGTGCTGAAGGCATCACCGCGAGACTGCAGACAGGCATCGCCAAACTTCGGGATCAGGCGCTTCATCACCCGGTCTTTTTTGACCAGGTGCTTACAAGCCTCGGCCCAGTATTCGGGGACGACGTTGACGGTTTCGGCTTCAGGCGCAAGGCCTGCCTCCACAGGCTTTACTATCTTTTTCATAGCGAGATGTGTCCGAAATACGGGGGCCGCGAGCAAAAACGACAGATAAGCCTCATGATTTTGCCTCCCACGTCGTGCCAGTGGGTGAATCCTTGAGGATGATGCCCTGCGCATCGAGTTCCTTGCGGATCCGGTCAGCTTCGGCGAAGTTTTTGGCGGCTTTGGCTGCTGCGCGTTCAGCGATCAATTCATCAATTCGCTGCTCTGTAAACTGAGTAGAAAGGCTCCCTACAGAACCCTGCATTGAGCTTCCTGTTAATGAAACCGTGACATCCCGTCGCCCTCGGAGCCAAGTCCGAGGTTCTTTTTGTAGCAGGCCCAAGCTACCACCGAGAGCTTTAAGCAGGCCGGCCATCTCAGTCGACTGGTTCCGATTGACCTCCCCCGCTAGATCGAATAGCACAGCAACGGCTTCTGGCGTACCAAAATCTTCGTCCATAGCTGCCTTGAAGCGGGCGGCAAACGGATTGGCCCAGTCGATCACTACCTCCGCCGGCGTCACCAGTGACAGCGCCGTGTACAGCCGCTTCAGCGCTGCCTTCGCATCGTCAAGATGCGCATCGCTGTAGTTCAGCGGGCTGCGGTAGTGCGCCCGGATGATGAAAAACCGCACGGTTTCAGCATCGTACCTACCATTATCTTTCGCCAGGATCTCGCGGATGGTGAAAAAGTTACCCAGCGACTTGGACATTTTTTCGTTGTCTACCCGCACAAAGCCGTTGTGCATCCAGACGCTGGCCAGGGGCTTGCCCCGCCCGTCGGCGTCGACATGCGCGCCTTCAGACTGTGCGATTTCGTTTTCATGGTGCGGAAACTGCAAATCGGCGCCGCCGCCGTGAATGTCAAATGACTCGCCCAGCAGTTCGCAGGCCATGGCCGAGCATTCAATATGCCAGCCGGGACGGCCGGGGCCATAGGCGCTGTCCCATTTGGCATCGTCGGGCTCGGCGGGTTTGGCGCTTTTCCAGAGCACAAAATCCAGCGGGTCGTCCTTGCCGTCGAGCACGTCCACACGCTCGCCGGCGCGCAGCTCGTCCAGCGATTTGCCTGACAGCTTGCCGTAGCCCGGAAACTTGCGCACGGCGTAGTTGACGTCGCCCTTGCCGGTCCCGGCCTGCGCCTGGTAAGCCAGGCCTTTTTGCTGCAGCACGCCGATCAGGGCCAGCATCTGCGGCACATATTCGGTGGCGCGCGGCTCATACGTCGGCCGTTCAATGCCCAGTGCATCGGCATCCTGGTGCAGGGCCACAACCATGCGGTCGGTCAGGGCGCGTATAGTTTCGCCGTTTTCAACCGCACGCCGGATAATTTTGTCGTCGATGTCGGTGACGTTGCGCACATACGTGACTTTCAGGCCGCTGGTTTTCAGCCAGCGCTGGACCACATCAAAGGCCACCATCGCCCGCGCATGGCCCAAATGACATAGGTCGTAGACGGTCATGCCGCAGACGTACATGCGCACCTGTCCAGGCACCAGGGGTAAAAAATCCTCTACTGCACGCGACAGCGTGTTGTAAATCCGAAGGCTCATGAAGGGTATGGATACGTGACGGGACTGGAGACGGTCAAGAGACAGGCGGGCACCCGATGCGGACGCATGCAGGCAGGTGACAGATATTAATGCAGCCAGACGGGACCGGTTTATGCCATCTAAGGGTGTCAAAAGCCGCGATCCGCACGCCGGTGGACTATACCCCTCAGCTACAATCCATGAGTATATCCAGCCCAGGTTCCCACAGTACCGGCGGTGCTCTTTCCGCGCATTGTTGAAACGCTAAAAATTGCAGAGGCATTATGTTCAAGTCGGTATTTTTCTCACGTCGGCCTTTGGTTTCTGCATTTCCAGGCGCCATGCGTACGCTTTTTGTGGTCGCCTGCTTGTCCGCAGGTGCGGCCTATGCTGATGATTATGCTGATGTCAACCGGCTGGTCAGGGCCGGTCAGTTTCCCGAGGCCCTCACAAAAGCTGATCAATACCTGCAAGGCAAACCGCGTGACCCGCAAATGCGCTTTCTCAAGGGCGTCATCCAGACTGAAGCCGGCAAGCCAGCCGATGCCATCGCAACCTTCACCAAAATCACCGAAGACTATCCCGAGCTGCCAGAGCCATACAACAATCTGGCCGTGCTTTACGCCGGCCAAAGTCAGTTTGACAAGGCCCGTGCCGCCCTTGAAATGGCCATCCGTACAAATCCAAGCTACGCCACGGCCCACGAAAACCTGGGCGACGTATATGCCAAACTGGCCAGTCAGGCCTACAGCAAGGCCCTGCAGCTTGACGGCGCCAATACTGGCGTGCAACCCAAGCTCGCTCTGATCCGCACTCTGTTTGCCCCTGAACCAAAAGGCCAAAAACCTGCGGCAGCCGCTCCTGCTGCGCCGGTTGCGGCGGTCAAACCCGCAGCACCAGTTGCAGCCACGCCAGCCGGCAAACCTGCTGCATCGGCGGCCGCAGCACCTGCTGTCAAGCCTGCCGCGCCAGTCCCCGCTGCGCCTGCTGCCCCTGCATCGACACCTGCCGCCAGCACAGGCGGCGAAAAAGAAGTTGAAGCCGCCGTACGCGCCTGGGCCACTGCCTGGGCCGACAAGGACATGGCCGCCTATCTGGGCAGCTATGGCCAGAACTTTGACCCGCCGGGCAAACAGGCGCGCAAGACATGGGAGGCTGATCGCCGCACCCGAATCGTCGGCAAATCACGCATCAGCGTGAAGCTTTCCAACCTGTCGGTCGCCATCCAGGGCAGCAAGGCCACGGCCAAATTCAAGCAGGATTACAGCGCCGACTCGCTGAATATTTCCAGCCGGAAAACGCTGGACCTGGCCAAGGTGGGTGAGCGTTGGGTCATCGTCAGGGAATCCACGGGCAGTTAATGGTTGTTGTGGCGTTTTACAGCAGCGCTGGCCCCGGGCGGTATGTCCCGGTAATTTTCCCGAATACTTTCGCGTGGTAGTCCCCATGAAACGGGCAGTTGGTGCTCTGATTTTTATAGCGTGCAGCATGATGCTGGCGTCCCAGACGGCCTACGCAGGCACAAAGCGCAACAAGGCCAGCGCCGCAGAAAAAACAGTTGCCAAAACCACCGGCAAGCGCCGGGGCGCAGCGCGTTTGTCCCCGGCCAGTGCGCGTGACGGCGAAGTTGAAGCCCGCCTGATCGAAATCTACAAGCTCATTGGCCAGGCCAACACGCGTGATGCGCTGCCCAAAGCAGAAAGCCTGGTCAAGGACCATCCAAACTTCCAGCTTGCGCAACTGGTTTATGGCGATTTGCTGGTGGGCCGCACGCGCCCAGTGCGCACCCTTGGCGATGTACCTGACACAACTGCCAAAGCAGCGGCACCGCAACTCGCCGAGCTGCGCCAGGAGTCACTGCTGCGCATGCGCGCGCTCCGCGAACGTCCGCCTGCAGGCATGGTGCCGTCGCAATTCTTGTCGCTGTCGCCGCGCGTCAAGCACGCCATCGCCGTGGATGCCGCCCGTTCGCGCCTGTATCTGTTTGAGAACACGCCCCAAGGCATCAAGCTGCTTGCCGACTATTACATTTCGGTCGGCAAATCTGGCATCGAAAAATCCATTGAAGGCGATCTGCGCACGCCGCTGGGCGTGTACTTTGTAACCGGCAACCTTGACCCGAAATCCCTGAAGGATTTTTATGGCGCGGGCGCGCTGCCCATCAATTACCCGAATCAACTCGACGTCAAGCGCGGCAAAACGGGGGGCGGCATCTGGCTGCATGGCACACCGCCGGCGCAGTTTTCACGGGCGCCGCTGTCGACGGACGGCTGTGTGGTGCTGGCCAACCCCGACCTTGAACGCATCATCCGGACGGTCGAAATCCGCACCACCCCCGTGGTGATTGCGCAGAACCTGAAATGGGTTGCGCCGCAAAGCTTCAAGACTGACGGCAAGTCGTTTGAGGATGCCTTGAGCGGCTGGCAGGCCGCCAAATCGAGTGGCGACCTTGGCCGGCTCATGACCTGGTACACGCCAGACTTCACCAGCTACGGCAAGACGCTTGGCGAATGGACGCCGTCGCTACAGGCTGAAGTCAAGCAGCAGGCCGGCCACGGCGTGCAGATCAAGGACGTGTCCTACCTGCGCTGGACGGACAGCAACGACACGATGGTGGTAACCTTTGGCGAGCTGGTTCAAGGCGCCAAAACAGGCCGAACCAAACGCCAGTACTGGACCCGTCAGGGCACCCAGTGGAAAATATTTTTTGAAGGATCAATTTAATGACTTCTGTTAAACGCCGCAAGTTGCTCGGTGCAGCCGTCCTGGCCATTGCCGCAATCGGTCTGTCAGGCGCAGCATCTGCGCAACCAGCGCCCAAGGTGAAATTTGTCACCAGCGAAGGTGATTTCGTCGTCGAGGTCTACCCCGACAAGGCCCCCAAGACGGTGGCCAACTTCCTGCAGTACGTCAAAGACAAACACTACGACGGCACCATCTTTCACCGTGTCATCAGCAACTTCATGGTCCAGGGTGGCGGCTTTGATGCCAGCTACGCGCAAAAGCCGACACGTCCCCCGGTCGCGCATGAAGGCCAGGAAGCCCTTGCCAAAGGCGGCCCGAAGAATGTGGTGGGTACGCTGGCCATGGCACGTACCAACGACCCCAATTCAGCTTCGTCGCAGTTTTTCATCAATGTCAAGGACAATGACTTTCTGAATCCGACGATCATTCCGCCTGGCGACCCGGTTCCAAAATTCGAGTTCCAGGGCCAGACCTACACCAATGTACCGCGGGCGCAGCTGGTCAATGCATCGCAGCTTTTCGGCTACACCGTTTTCGGCAGGGTCGTCAGCGGCATGGACGTGGTCAACAAGATCAAGGCCGTCCCGACCGGCGCTGGCGGGCCCTTCCCTACCGACGTGCCCAAGACACCGGTCCTCATCAAGTCCGCGGCGCTCGTCAGCTGATTCATCATTTCATTCTTTAACTTAACCACCCATACAGGACACTCATGAGCAATCCAAAAGTAGAACTTCACATCAAGGACCACGGCGTCATCACGCTGGAACTGGACGCCGCCAAGGCCCCAAAAACCGTCGCCAATTTTTTGAGCTACGTCAACAAGGGCCACTACAGCAACACCGTGTTTCACCGCGTGATCCCGGGCTTCATGGTTCAGGGCGGTGGTTTTGAAGTCGGTATGAAACAAAAACCGACCGATGCAGAAATCGAAAACGAAGCCACCAACGGCCTGAAAAACGACAAATACACCGTCGCCATGGCCCGTACCAATGCACCGCATTCGGCCAGCTCACAGTTCTTCATCAATGCATCCAACAACAACTTCCTGAACCACACCGCGCCAAATGGATCGGGATGGGGCTATGCCGTGTTCGGCAAGGTGGTTGCAGGCAACGATGTGGTCGACAAGATCGAAGGCGTCAAAACCGGCAACAAGGGTGGCCACAGCGATGTACCGCAAGCCGATGTCATCATCGAAAAAGCGGTTGCCCTGTAAGGCCTGACTGCGACCCGCAAAGCAGTTTCCCCCGATGACGGCGGCCGTGCCCCAGATTGCAGAGCTGCTTGCTCCGCTGTCCTGGTGCACGGTCGATTTCATTTCGGACCTCCATTTGCATGCCAGCGAGCCCGCCACTTTTGAGGCGTGGCAAAACTACATGCAAACAACGCCGGCGGACGCAGTATTTATTCTGGGTGATTTGTTTGAAGTCTGGGTTGGCGACGATGCCATGGGCAACGCGTATCCGGGTTTTGAGGACGCTTGCGTCAAGGTGCTGGCGCAAACCGGCGAGCAAGTGCCGGTTTTCTTCATGCACGGCAACCGCGATTTCCTGGTCGGCCAGGACATGATGGCGCGTGGTAACACGGTCCTGCTGCAGGACCCTACAGTGCTGGTATTCAACCAGCAGCGCTGGCTGCTGTCGCATGGTGATGCCCTGTGCCTGGACGATGTTGATTACATGCGGTTTCGCAAAGAGGTTCGCAGCACGAAATGGCAGCAGGATTTTCTGGCACGGCCACTGGCAGAGCGCCAGTCCATTGCGGCGGCCCTGCGAACCCAGAGCGAAGCCCGCAAGCAGGCCGGTGCGGTTTATGCCGACGTGGACGCAGACTGCGCGCGGGCCTGGCTGCTGGCCGCTGACGCCAGGGTGCTGATCCACGGCCATACGCACAAGCCTGCCAAGCACGATCTGGGGAATGGTCTGGGTGGAGGGCTGAGCCGCATCGTACTCAGCGACTGGGATGCTGCGGCTCAACCCCCGCGGGCCGAAGTCCTGCGCCTGTCTGCCTCAGGCCTGCAGCGCGTGACCTTGTCCTGAAACCATCCGCATGCTGCAGTGGGTTTCCGCAATTTTCAACCGCCCAAAAGCCATCCCTGAGGCAATCTGGAAAAAGACGCTGACAGGCTATCCCTTTCTCGCCAGACTATCCGCTGAAGATCGGTCCCGATTGCGCGCCCTTACCAGCCGTTTCCTGACCCAAAAGGAATTCAGCGGTGCGCATGGTTTGCGAATAACGGATGCCATGGCAATCGCCATCGCGGCGCAAGCCTGCTTGCCAATACTGCACCTCGGCCTTCGTTTATATGATGACTTCAAGGGCATCGTGGTGCACCGCGGCGCCATGATTGCAAAGCGCGAAGTCACCGATGGCACAGGCGTCGTGCACCGCTACAGCGAAGTGCTGGCAGGCGAAGCCATGGAGCGTGGCCCGGTCACCCTGAGCTGGCAGGATGTGCAGGCGTCAAGCCAGGCAGAGGGCAAGGGTTATAACGTCGTGATCCACGAGTTTGTCCACAAAATTGACATGCGTGATGGCTCAGCCAACGGTTGCCCACCCCTGCCGTCGCGGTCCGCCCGTGACGCGTGGCATGCCGTCATGACACCGGCATACCGGGACTTCAAGGAAGCGGTAGCGATGGCTAAACGCTTTGGCGGTGCCCCTCCCTGGCTCGATGCCTACGGCGCCACATCGCCGGCTGAATTCTTCGCCGTGGCTTGCGAAGCCTATTTCGTCAACCGACAGGTCTTCAAACTTGAATTTCTGTCCCTGACAGAGATTTTTGACGATTTTTTTGCAAAAACGTACTCTAGCTCCCGTAATCCCTTGGCCTGATGCTATTAATTATATAGCACCCAGAGTTTTCAGCCCAATTCAAAAAAGCGCATCACCACCTTGTCTGGATAGCGGGCACCGGTACCTACAAACATGCGTTCGGTGATCCACTGCAAGGCTGGCGAGGCCGTCTCAAAACTCGGTGAACAACGAAAGTAGATTTGCGCCGGATCGACAGGCTCACCGCGCACAAGCCGGGCAATCAATTCCGGCGGACCGCTGCGGATAGCCCGATTTTGTACATAGATCAGGTCACCACCATCGGTCTGTAGGCAATAGCGCGCATCAAGACTTGCTATGCGCTCGTTCACAACCAGTTGGAAGTCCGCACCGCCTGCCAGCACCTGCGCTGACCAGTCAGGGCCTTTGGCGTGGCCGCCAAGGATGGGAATCAGCCGCCGCAGACCAAAAGCCGTCTGCCCGACTTCCTGCGGGTTGCCGACAGTAACCGACAGGTCGGCAAAAAAATTCAGGGCGGGGGCGGCAAGTTGGTCTGGAGGCAACATTGAGAATTCCTGAGGTCGGGGGATCAAGTTTGCGTTCCGCACAAAGCTGATACGGCGCAGTTGATGTTACCGTCAAGCCTGCTTGCAACACCATTGCGAAGCGACAGCAAACCCGACAACTCATGGATGAACTTCAAAACCTGGAATCCCTCGGCCTGGTCCTGCCTGGCCCGGGATACATTGCGGGCGCCATCCTGTTTGGCATCATCGGCTATGTCGCCTACCGCAGAGGAAGAAAGACATCGCAACCCGTCATAACCTGGACCGGCGTGGCACTGATGCTCTACCCGTATGCAGTACCGCAGACGTGGCTGCTGTGGCTGATTGGCGTAGGACTGTGCGGTTGGCTGTATGCGAAATGGGATTGATGACCTCAATCCGTCAATGAAAAACGGGCTGCAACTTGTGGCTGCAGCCCGTTTGATATCCAGCTGTATAAATTTTCCGGTCGACGCTTTGCAATTCGCTGGTTTTCCGCTCGCTCCCAAAATGCTCAGCGGTGCCTTTGTAGTCCTTCATCCCGTCATTTTGAAAACAGTCAACTCCCCGAGTCACTTCACCGTTGAGAACTCGGCTCAGGAGAAATTCAGTCTTCCAGGAAAACAAACCATGAGCCAAGCATCACCATCAAAACAAAATCCGTCTTGAACTCTAATCCAGGAGTCAGACGCCATACCGAGGAGTTATAAATTGAAATCAATATTTAAATATTTACCTGCCGCTGCCGTTGTTCTTGTATTCGCCAGCTTTTCAGCCATCGCCCAACCCGCAGCTGTCAAACAGGACAATGCACAGTTGAAGGAAGACAAAGCGGCGACGCAGCGGGCTGAACAGCAACTCAAAACCGACAAGACTACGCTTAAAAATGACAAGGCCGCAGGCAAAATGGCCGCCGAGTCCAAAGATTCAGAGAAGATCACCGAAGACAAGCAAAGCATCAAAGGCGGGAAAAAGGCCGTTGCATCAGGCAAGCGTGGCTCCTCGCAAAGAAAATTCGACAAAGCTGCATTGAAAAGCAGCAAAAGTCAATTGAAAGCCGACAAGGCAAAAATGAAGGCTGACAAGGCGGCAGGAAAACCAGCTGCAGAGTCGCAGGACTCCAAGAAAATTGCAGAAGATCAGCAAAATCTCAGCGCTGAGAAAAAGGCTGTGTTGACCGACAAAGCCGACATCAAGGCTGAACAGAAGAAATAAGCCCAGCACAGTCCCAGCGTACATCCAAACGACCCCGCATCTGCGGGGTTTTTTGATTTGGGCACTCTGCATGGCTACTCGGGCATTTGCGCGCTGGTACAGATTCACCGCAAGCGCTGGAATTCATGGAGTTATCGGCGATATGCCTTTGCAGCGTAAGTCCTGATTTACCAATGAAAAAGACCTCCAGGAATCACTTCGTGAAAACCTCTCGAAAGATGCCTTGAAACCCGCATGAATGCTAGGTTTTAATAAATCAAAAAGCATTTTGTACCCCCTTCTGTACCCCCGGTTTGCCTTTGATACCCCCCTTTCAACCGCATGGCCATGTCACAGAACACGCATGCCGCTCATGCCAAGAATACTTGGAAGTCAGCTGCCGGCCGGGCCTGCTGCCTGATTCAATTTATCAGCGTATCAGCTTGTCAGCCGCCCGGTCGATAGCCTCCAACCGTCTCATGGCAAAACCAAACTTGGACATCATTTCTACCAGCGAATTATTTACATAGGCGTTGTGGCTCGCCTTCAGTCGGTCAAACGTCTTCCAGTGCATACCTTTGGGTTTGTATCCCTCCCCGTTCAAAATGCCTGCCTCCCAGCCCAGGCGCTTGCGAAGGGTGTCAGCACGCCGCGCCGCCCGGTCGTGCGGGGCTTCACGCTGGCTAGCATAGGCGAGCCGTTGGCACTGCCTGCAGGCAAACACCGTGCCGCCATACAGCACCGCCACACGCCGCCTGCAGCCCATTGCCGGGCATAGCCACCAGGCACGCTGCCCGCCGTAGTGACACGGCGAATAAGAAAGCCACACGGGGTAATTTATGGCCTGCCACTCGCCGCCGTTGGGGCGGTTGCGGTAATCAAGCGTCACGTACCCTGCGTTAACTTTCACATTGATGCTGGCCACGGTTTCGCCCTCTCGGGTCCAGCTCCAAAGGAATGACTGCCCAGGCGAAAGCAGGCCGTCCCGTTCCAACCTGCGAACGTCCAGCGCTCGCATATCGGATGTAGTGCGCTTACCGCCGTGATTGCCACTGTTAAAACCGCCCATGTTCAAACCCTCCAGATTTACCGAAATCAAAAGTGAAGTGCCACAAAAAAGGCATCGACTTGCTGGCTATGTGAACCCCAGCCGGTGCCGACCTTGGATTTATGAGTGCTGACCCTTTGCCGTTAACGCACACAGGCCCGAACAGATTTAAATCAATACATGGCTTCTCTATAAAGGTGTCCACCTGTGAAACCATCAAAGCTCCGAAATACTGGCCTGCAAGTCCACCTGTGAAACCTTGACCCCGGTTTAAGGGGCTGCATCGTTTCGCTAGTGGACTTGTAGCGTTGTGCATGTTTCAGCCGTGGACAAAGGATTGCGTTTTTCAATAGCTGGCCTGTCTCCGTTTGGCAATGTCCAGTCACGCTTGATCTTGATGGCGGGCATGGGCAAAGGTGTTTTGTCCCGGTAGGCTTTGGACTTAAAACCTGCCAGCGCATCAGCGTCAAACTTGGGCGATACGTCCAAAGGAAACCAGGTCAGCGCCAGCAGCTCGCAGGTGCTGGGCATGTGGCCCTTGCGGGTAACGTACACAAACCCGGCTTCAATCAATTCAGCCTTGCAGCGCCACAGCGTGCTACGTGAGCGCCAGCCGCGCTTGCTGACCACTGACCAGGCCACGGTCAAATTGCCGTTGTTGTCGCCCCGGTACTGCCCGGCCAGCTCCAGCAGCAATTTGCAGGCGTGCGGGCTTAGGTCTGTAAACGCGAGGGACGCGAACACACTGTGAACAATGCCCGTGAAGCCCTCCGTGTACTTGCTGCCTTTGTATTTATTGCCCGCCATGATGGTCAGCCGCGCTTTCAAGCAAATACAGCCCGACACGGTGACGTTCACCCGCTTCAGTAATCACGGTCTGCCAGTGCGTCACGATCTTGTGGCCCCGCTTGCGTAGCTGCAATATGCGCGCCGGGCAGTGGTACACGTCCAGGTAGCGCATAGCCTCATAGGTCGTTACAGAAAAGCGCGATAGCGCCTCCAGCAGCCGCGCCGCTTGCGAATGGCTGGCAGTGCCTTTAAACTCATCTCTGATTGCTTCAAGGGCTGCTTTCTTTTCGGGGGGAGTGGCCTTATTTTTTTCCATGGCTTGTTTCCCTTTAAGCTGCCGCCAGCTCTGTGCGTTTGGCGTGCAAGGTTTTTACCAGCTCGCGTATTTCAGCGTCTGACTTGCCTGCGATGCGTGCCGCGTTGATGGCTTGCACCTCATAGTCTGGCCAGCCTTTCGCACGCTGTCCAATCGCTACGCCTTGGGTGAACAAACCCTCTCGGATAGCGTTGTAAATTGAAGCGTCTGAACGGTGGCCTGTTTCCGTTTTGACGGATGGCAATCTGAGAATCTGCATACCTGAAACCCCTTATCGCCTGGTGGCGGTTTTTGCCGCGAAATGCAGCAAGTAGGGAGAATCTAAGTTTTGAGCTAAGCCATGAATAGGGTCAATTCACCGGGATAACTTGGGGTCGTATAACCCCGCATGATCCCGCAGAGCCGCACCAGTGTTGAGTTTTGAGGGGTCCAAGAACTATCTTCGCGGCCCTGTCGGCAATCCGTCTGGTCTGAGCATTGATGCTATCGCCCTTGCCTTTTCCCGTGAAACTCCACGTTCGGATTGCAACCATTCAGAAACCACTTCGTTCGTTGGGGCCGTCGTAAAGTCGAGGGGGTCATAAAGAACCCATAATTTTTTAGCAGCCGCCTCAAGATGCCCTAGATATTCAGTGTGATGATTACCCCAAGGCCAGCGTGACTGACTTTCTAAAGGTTGGACTTCTTCTCCATTTTTATTTTCAGACATGCTGGGCAGTGCCTGCTTATTTAGTCTCGTAATATTGGCGTTCGTCGCATCAATGAACCAGTTTTGTCGAGCGAATAAATGTGAAATTCGTGCATGGATTACGCCAATCCAAATAATTATGATGAGCATGACAATTGAGCAGTAGATTTTCACAGCGAGCACTCCGCCTACTGTGTCCCGCCCGTCACCGAATACTGCTATTGCACCAAGCCAAATTATGCAAACTATCAAGCTGATCTGAAAAAGCTTTGCCTTTACAGGTTTAGGAGGGTCTATATATTTCATTGCAATCCTTAACGCCCTGAAAATATGCCAGCCCACCCGTTCGGGCAACGGATTTTCGGGGATTAGCCTAGGGCTGGCAGAAACGAATTTTTACGCGGCCTTGAACTGAATTACGTCCCCGCCTGCTGCCAGCTTATCCAAGTAGTCAGCCCATTGCTGCATCATGGTCGCCCTGTGCTTCATGTACTGCGTGCGGTTGTAAGCCCTGCCGTTCGCATCCTTTACAGCGTGGGCTAGCTGCGCTTCGATCACCAGCGGGTCAATATTTAATTCTTCTGCCAGCAGCGTGCGCGCTGTGGCCCTGAAACCATGCACGCTCTGCACGTCTGGTCCATAGCCCAGCGTCAGCAGCGCCGCCCGCAGGGTGTTATCGCTAATGGGCCTGTCGTGGCTGCGTTCGCCATGAAAGCACAGCGCGCCGTGGCCAGTAATCGGCTGCAGCTTGCGCAGTATGTCAACCGCCTGCGTTGGCAATGGCACTTGATGCGGGTCGCCGTTTTCCTTGCCCTGTACGCTGCGCTTCATGCGCGCCGACGGAATAGTCCACATGGCTGCATCAAGATCAAATTCAGCCCATGCCGCCGCCCGTAGTTCGCCAGGGCGTTGAAACAGCATGGGGGCCAGTTGCAACGCCGCCCGCACAATTGGACCGCCCTGATAGCCCCGGATGACGCGGATCAACGCACCCAGCTTTACCGGGTCAGTGATGGCTGCAAAGTGTTTGCCGTGGTGGGGCTTCAATGCACCGCGAATATCGGCGCTAACGTCCCGCTGTGCCCTGCCAGTGGCTACCGCGTAACGCCACACCTGCCCGGCTGTCGTCAGTACCCGGTGTGCAACATCAAGCGCCCCGCGTTCCTCTACCCTGCGCACCGTAGCCAGCAGCTCGATAGCTTCAATTTCCCCGATATGCCGTGACCCCAAAAACGGGAAAAGGTCTTTTTCAAGGTTGCGCTTTTCACGGATGGCGTAATGGCTGCTCCAGCTATCCAGCTTCATGGCGTACCACTCCAGCGCCGTGGCTTTGAAAGTGTCAGCGGCTGGGGTTAGGGCTTTCAGCTTTG